>JAMPFC010000054.1 GCA_023664685.1 Roseburia sp.
TTGTTTCTATGGCTAAATCAGCCATGTTATCATTACTTCGCTCTTACTCTATCACGATAAGGAGTAAGGACATGAATTTGTAGTACAATAAAAAAAGAACCTTTCTTCATTGAAAAGTCCCTTTTTTAGTGGGTATTCCTGTTTTGTTCGTCCAACGCACGAGAGAAATTTTTCGATTTTCTTTCGGCAGTATCTGCAAATAAAAAGCCCCATTATCGCCCATGTTTCATGAGTTTTTTATGTATAAATCTGCAATAATTTGCAAAAAAACATGAATTTTCTATTGCGTTTTTTCTCTTATTGTGATAGAGTAATGCACTGATTTCTTTTGGCATCCGCCAAACACCCTTAAAATCGTGCGATACAGCCTCTTTGCAAGACCATTTTTATAGCCGCTGCTACTCGTATGCTACTACTTTCCCAGATTTTCAAGATATGCCACCATCTTTTTCTGGCGATTCGGAAACAGGTGCGCATATGTGTTCAGCGTCGTTGAAACATTTTCATGCCCGACCCTGTCTGCGATCAACAATGGATCAAATCCCTGATCGATCAAAAGCGACACATGCGAATGCCTGAGATCATGAACCCGTATTTTCTTCACTCCGGTTTTCCGGCACCCCCGCTTCATCTCATTATCGAGAAAAAATCGGGTATATGGGAAAATGCGCGCGCCGGCACGATTGCATTTTTCCTCCTCCATATACTTCTTTATTTCTTCCAACAAAAAATCCGGCAAAAGAACATTCCGCCTGCTCTTTTTTGTCTTTGGCTCTGTGATCACATCCTCGCCCCCGAGGCGCTGATAGGTCTTGACGATATGCATTTCTTTTTTCGTAAAATCTATATCCTCCGGCATCAGCGCTAACAATTCTCCACCCCTTATCCCTGTCCAGTACAAAATCTCAAAACACAGGTAAGCCGCCTTTTTGTCCCGCACACCTTCCCGGAACGCCAAAAATTCCTCCAATGTCCAGTACTGCATGCTGTCCGCCCGGCTCGCCCCGATACTCCCCGCCTGCTCGCACGGATTTCTCGGCAGATTGTAATATTTTTGGGCATAATTCATAATTGTTGCAAGCTGATTATTGATCGTTTTCAGGTATGTTTCCGCGTAATTCCTCTCTGAATTTAACAGCGCATTCTGCCACCGCCGGACATCCGCCGCTGTAATCTCACTCACCACACGTTCTCCAAAACAGGGAAGAATCTTTGTCTCGCAGATCGCTTTTTTGATCATAAGCGTGGACTGCTTGAGCCTCGCCGACATTTCGTCCAAATAGTTTTCATACAGATTCCGGAACAAAATATCCGCTCCCGCTGTTTGCCTCTGCAGGAAATCCCGCTCAAACAAAACCGCCTCCCTTTTCATCGAAAACCCCCGCTTCCACTTTTGCCGCCGAACCCCCATCCAGTCCGTATAATAAAATTTGCAGTACCACTTTCCAGTCTTTTTGTCTTTGTACGCTGGCATCTGAATCATCTCCTTTGATGTATTATTTTATTTATGCTCCATAGCCAATCATACTATACAAAAGAGAGGAAATCATAAATTATACTAGTTGCGAGCCAAACTCTTTATCATGGCTGATAAAAACTTTTAAGGAGGGCGAATTAGAAAAAGATGGGACTATCTATTTTCCGACGCATGACTAGTACAACGAATATTAAGTCTTTGATATATTCACGCAGGATAATTGCTTCAGATGCAAGGAAGAAAATCAACGGTGTAGCGGTGGCTACAGCTAGATTTTCTGACGTGGCAGCTGAGCAATTAGACAAGTGAAGATGTCAGCTACTTAATATTCGTTGTACTAGCGTTGAGCAGCTGCATAAGTCCATCCTGAAGAACTTGGGAGCAGTTCACACCTCGCTTTTCTGCCAGAGCAGCCATCCATGCAGGCAGGGAAACATTCTTGCGGACTGCTCTGGTATCAGTTGCGGCCCGGTATGCGAGCGTGTCAACACGAATAAGTGAGCAGGTAGCATTTTCGGGAATGTCCAGTATGTGCTGCGGAGTGGCAGCGGGAATTTCATTCCCTTCATCCTCTGCCACTACGAGCCAACCGCTAGCTGCATCAATAATCAACTCAATCGCATCATCAATACTGCTGCCGGTGGTAATACATCCGGGCAGATCAGGTACTCTGCAGTAATATTTAGTACCGTCTTCATTTGGTACGAATGTCGCAGTATAACAATATTTCATAAGTCAGCCTCCTTTGCTGCCGGTGGGGGCTTTACCTCCCACCCTGCTTGATTTCCTTGCGTATGTAACGGAGATCGTCTTCATCGAAATGCCCGCGCTTCAGCGGAATGGAATATTTTGTTTCCGGATTGTAGTAGATATCATGGTTTCCGCCACTCCGCTTGAATGTGTATCCGCTATTGTTCAGATCCTTAATAGCTGTGTTTCGTGGATTCATTGTTCTCCCCCTTATAAGAATATCATACACAAAAATACACAATACGTCAAGAGTGTTACACAAAAATACACAAGTATTTTATGCAGTATGGAATAAATCTATACGCCTGCTTTCGTTTTAAAGGTTATATTTATCGTCTGGCTTACACAAGACCAGATGGGTGAATTATTTGATACAGCACGTTCTTCCATAGCATACCATATTGGAAAAATTTTTAAGGACGGCGAATTAGAAAGAGATACTTCTGTCGAAATTTTCGACGGAACTACAAACAAAGCCTCCCGACCACCACAATATTATAATCTTGATGTAATTATTTCTGTTGGCTATCGTGTCAAATCAAAACGTGGGGTTGCGTTCCGCAAATGGGCAAACTCTGTTTTAAAACAATACATTTTACAAGGATATGCCGTTAATAATAATTGTATCAACCAACTTGGAGAGGTAATACGCATTATGAAATGTACAGAAAATTCATTAGACAGCAAACAAGTTCTTTCAGTAATTGAAAAATATAATACCGCATTAGATTTGCTAGATTCCTATGACCATCAGGATATGAAACGTCCAAGCGGCAGTCAGGCAACTTACGTTTTATCATATTTTCTAATAAAAGTCTATCTTCACAAACAAATCACCTGATCGGCAAGCTCCCCAAACTCTTCATCATGACTGATAAAAATAATTGTTTGATCTGAGTTGACAATATAATCATACAGTTTCTTTTTCATGCTCTTATCAAGATAACTATCTCCTTCATCCAAAATCAATATTTCACTATCATTTAATACTGCTCTTGCAAAAGCGGTCTTTTGTCGTTCTCCACCAGACAGCTCATTTGCACCATAGCTGATTTTTTTCTCCTTTATACCCTCAAGTTCCGCATTCTGTATAGCTTTTTCTACACATTCTGTACTCGCATCAGATGCCCCCATCAAAACATTTTCTAATACGGTTCCTGAAAAAATATAATCATTTTGAAAAACAATAGCTAATTTTTCCCGCCACATCTTCAAATTAATATTCTTTAAACTTTTTCCATTAATTAATATCTCTCCCTCGTATTCCTCTTCAAACCCACACAAGATATTGATCAAAGTAGACTTTCCACTCCCATTCTTCCCAATGATCTGAACTCGTTCTCCTCTTTGGATTTCAAAAGATAACTCTTTCAAAACATTATTATCCCCATATTTAAAAGTAAGTTTATCACAGTGCAAACTGTCAAATCGTTCCCCTAATTCCGTTCCTCCCGTTCTCTCTAAATCACCATAAAAGACATATAACCTCTTTGCTTTTTCGCGCAAATTTGAAAAATTTACAACAATTTGGATACATCGATTTAGAAAATTTTCAAATATACTTAAATACCGAATCATGATTATAATACATCCTACTGTTATATATCCTTCCCCCGCCAAAACACATCCTAAAACCAAAATAACAATTTGTGAAAAAATTTTAATTCCCTCATTCATACCATCCATGATATTTTTAAAACGAATTGCTATTTTTCTTGATTTTGAAAAATATTCCTCAAACAACCGATGCCATTTCTTTATAAATAAACGATAAATATTTAATTGATAAATCGCCCTTGTCTCTTCCGACAACTCAATAAATGTCTGGTTTTGCTTTGCTTCATATTCCCATTTTTCCTTTTCATACTTAATATTAAATCTTTGGGATAAAATTGGAAGAATCAACACAACCAACGAACAAGCAACACTAACAATTACATATAAAAAGCCAATTTGCTCTACACAATACCAAATAAATATAACAAACGACGGAATCAATAAAAGATCTGAGCAGACAGTAGCAAAATATAACCGAAAATCACATAATTCCTGTGATAATTTATACTCAATTTCTCCTTCTTCAAGTTTATTTAATCGGTCAAATTTCCAGAAGGAAATCCTGCTGCACATCTCTACGTCGCTGTTTGTACCCCCTTTTATAAAAATAAAATCCATACAGATTGCTAAAATTGGTATAATAATTACGTTAGCAATCATACAGAACAGCAATTTCTTTCCGGACTCACCAAAAAGCACGGAATTACCATTTAAAGCTGCATCTGTTACGGTTCCTAAGTAAATAGTTGTTACAAACATAACAAAAATAGCAAGAATATCATAAATTGTTTTTGCTAAAATCGGAATCAACATCCATCGTAATGCATCTAAATAAATATTTTTATTTTTCATGTCCATCTCCTTTAAATTGTTAACAGGATATGATCTTCTACCGTCTTTAATAAATTTGCATCGTGTGTCACGACTAAAAATCCACTCTGTCTTGCTCTAATCCTTTTACCCAATAACTCCACACCTTCCAAATCCAAAAAATTCGTAGGTTCGTCCATAAATAAAAATTTTTCCTTCATAGATAATGCAACACTTAAATAAACTTTTTTCCGCTCGCCTCCTGACAAATTACATATGGCGTTTGAGTAAATATTCTCTTTTGTCAATCCAAAATCCGCAGCTATTTCTAACATTTCACCACATCGTATATCATCAATTTCACAAAACAAATCGTACGCTGTAATATCTAATAAAGCATCTTTCTGAGACAAATAAAAAAATTTATCATCCCATTTGCATTTTAAGATTTTTTCAATTTTTACTTTCCCATAAACAATTTCCCCGCTCTCAATCCCGAAAGCTCCGATCAGACCTTCTATGATAGAAGTTTTTCCACTACCATTATCTCCCACCAAAAAATATTTCTTCTTTAAATCAAGATTGCAAGAAAAATTTTTAATAACCTCCTTGTCCCCCTTCTTAATACAAATCCGGTCAGCAGTAATTTGATCAGTCTCCCTGTCCCCTGCATCATTCTTTTCTTCTTCTTGCCATACCCTAATGGTTTTTTCCGCCTTTTTATATTCTACTGCTTGGGGCAATACACTAAATAAAGAATTTATGTAACGAAATAAATTTGGCGTAAGCACCAGTAAATACGTCGCCTTGTCGATTAAAATATTCTTTTGTAACAAAACATACCCAATAACCAGATAACTACAGATATCCAGAATATTTCGTATCAATAAATTGATACCCTCGCTGACTCTCCCCATCGCACTTGATTTTCTTCCCACCTTATCCCATTGCCGGTTTAACTCCTTGAATTTGCATAAAAAGAGTGCATGTAATTCATAAATCTTAATCACAAGATTACCAAAATACATTGACAATATATTTTCCGACCATTTCGCTTCCGCTTCTCGGTCTGCATCATAATACTTATACGAAAATACAGAAGTCAGGGCATATGGTATGATCTGCAAAACTGACATGACCAAGAATATACATCCCAGCGACACATTTATTTTTAAGATCAAAATAAATATTATTAAAACAAAAAGTGTATTCGTAATAATTGTTGGAATGGTTATATTATAATATTGATAAATATTTTTTAAATCGCGGTCAATATTTTCTCTCATCTTTCCCGATGAACTCTTAAAAACTTCCTTTATTGGCTGCCGAAAAAACTTTTTTATCATTTCTTCCCGAAAATGTTGGTAAGCGCATTCATATATTGTCTCTTGTCTTCTTTTTAACATCGTTTTTAAAAGCATATACCCCAACATGATCCCCAACAAAACAACAGCATATTTTAACACCCGCTGCACCTCAGCTTCTAAGGCAAAAGAGATGATTTGAGAAAAAAGTTCAGCTTGAACTAACGCAAAAAAGATTGTCAGAATATTGATCAAAACATATAAACAAATATTTTCTTTATTCTTCATTTGACACCCCTTATCGAATCGTTCTTAAACCATATTAGACCGTTACAAAAAGACCGCCGCTTTCGCGGCAGTCCTTTCTTGAAACATTTTTAATCTTCTTCCGGTAATTCATCTAGTGCCTGTTTAAAACGCTCCACTATTGCGTCCTGCAGTAAGTTTCTCATCTCACCGTTGATCGGATGGGCGATATCTCTGTACTCGTCACCATGAGTCTTCTTGCTGGGCATCGCAATAAACAATCCTTTTTCCCCCTCGATGACCTTAATATCGTGAACAACAAATGAATCATCAAATGTTACTGACGCTACTGCCTTCATCTTGGAGTCTTTGTTTACAACTCGAATGCGAATATCTGTGATTTGCATCCTTTGCTTCCTCCTTACTGTTTTTACAGTACGTAACGCGCATTCTTTTCCAACACTATTTTGATTTTCTCCGGTTCTCCAACATAATTAGAGTTTGCTCGAATTGTATCATGGCTCTCAACGATGCAATTTTCAATGTAAGTATTATCGCCAATATACACATCATTTAAAATGATGGAATTGCGAATCGTACAGTTGTTACCTACGTACACTTCTTTAAACAAAATGGAATCGCTCACCTCGCCATTGATAATACATCCGCTGGATATCAGGCTGTTTGTAACCTTCGATCCGGCATTGTATTTGGCCGGCGGCAAATCCTCGATCTTCGAGGCAACCGTGGGATACTGATCAAAAAAGTAATCCCGTGTCTCTCGATTGAGGAAATCCATATTGGTTCTAAAATAAGAATCAACTGTAGTAATATTGCTCCAGTATGAATCCATCTGGTAAGCATAAATTTTCTTCAACCCCCGATAACGGATAAAGATATCTTTTACCAGATCAAATCCACCCTCGTCACCTGCTTTCTCGATCAATTCAATCAGTTGTCTTCGACGTATCACATAAATACCTGTGGAAACCGTCGTCTTTGATGTAACTATCGGCTTCTCCTCATACTCTGTAACCAGTCCTGAGTCATCTACAGAAACTACACCAAATCGACTTGGGTCATCCCTTGTCCCGAGATCCTTGGTCACGATGGTAATATCTGCATTTTTCTCCACATGATACTCTAACACTTTGTTTAAGTCAAGCTTATACACACAATCTCCCGAAGCGATCACCACATATGGCTCGTGGCTCTCTTTCAGAAAATCAATGTTCTGCGCAATGGCATCCGCTGTTCCGCGATACCAATAGCTGTTGTCCTGAGTCTGGGTAGGAGTAAATACAAATAATCCACCCTGCTTTCTACCAAAGTCCCACCATTTTGAAGAGTTCAAATGCTGGGTCAATGATTTTGAATTGTACTGGGTAAACACAGCCGCCTTACTGATATGAGAGTTTGCAATGCTGCTAAGTGCAAAATCTATACTACGGTATCCGCCTGCAATCGGTAACGCAGATGTCGCTCTCTTGGTTGTAAGGTCTGTCATCCTTGCGCTGCTTCCACCAGCTAAAATAATACCTATCGCTCTCATAAAATGTCACCTGCCTTTATCAAAGTTCCGCCACCTTCGAGTACATTGTCTGGATAGTCCTCTTTCGTTGTCACCCCTGATATGGCAGTATTTTTTCCGATCGTGACACCATCCGGAATCACCGTGTTGTCCCCGATCGTTACAAGATTAAATGCATACACGTCTGGTTTCACTTGGTTCACAGCGTCGTCGGCGCCGGCTCCCAGAACACAATTAGCCCCAATTACCGTATCTTCTGCTACGATCGTCTTATCTAATACTGTATTTTTCCCGATCCTTGTCGAATTCATAATGATAGAATCCCGGATCACCGCTCCCTCTTCGATTATGACATTGGAACCGATCACGGAGTTGTGAACTTCCCCATATACTTCACATCCATCGCCCATGATCGCCTTGTCTATAATAGAAGAATCGGAAATATACTGCGGCCTGATCCACTCATTTCTCGTGTAGATCTTCCAAAACTCTTCATAAAGGTTAAATACAGGAATCAGATCGATCAATTCCATATTTGACTCCCAATACGATCCCAGAGTTCCTACATCTTTCCAGTAACCGTTGAACTCATAAGCGAAAACCCTGTCCCCGCGCTCATGACAGTACGGAATGATATGCTTTCCAAAGTCACATCCCGGCTGGTCTTTCAGCGTAAGAAGCGCTTCCTTAAGCACCGGCCATGAGAAAATATAAATTCCCATCGATGCAAGATTGCTCCTCGGCTGCTCCGGTTTCTCCTGAAACTCCAAAATCCTTCGGTTGTCATCGGTAATGCAAACCCCAAAACGGCTGGCTTCCTCTAATGGTACCGGAATCGTAGCCAGTGTAATATCTGCATTATTCGACTTATGAAAGTCCAGCATTACCTGATAATCCATCTTGTATATATGGTCTCCGCCTAGTATCAAAACATAGTCCGGATTGTAATAGTCCATATACTTCAAGTTCTGATAAATTGCATTTGCAGTACCGGTATACCATTCACTGCTTGTACTTTTCTCATATGGCGGAAGAATAGAAACTCCACCGACATTCCGGTCCAGATCCCACGGAATCCCAATTCCAATATGAGTATTCAGCTTGAGCGGCTGGTATTGTGTAAGAACCCCCACCGTGTCCACCCCTGAATTAATACAATTACTCAATGGAAAATCAATGATACGATACTTTCCCCCAAAAGCAACAGCAGGTTTTGCTACATTCGCTGTTAGGACGCCAAGACGCGACCCCTGACCTCCAGCCAGTAACATAGCTATCATTTCTTTCTTGATCATGTTATCATCACCCCTGTTGTAATTAGTACCTGCAGAAGACGTGACCTCCTGCGGGCCGTATAAACTTTATAAAATGATTATACCATATATTTGTAAAAAAACAAATAATTTTTACAAATTTTTTTTATTTTTTTTTACTTTTTTGTTGAAATTGCACAAAGCAAAACCCCTGTTATGTTACATTTTCACCTTTTAACTTGTATTTTTCATATAATAGTTTTATACTAATAGAAACTTATTATATAAGAAGGGACGGTTTTCCAACCATGTATAACATTGATTTTAACCATTCCCCCGGCTCCCAGACTGCCTACTTTATCGGCATTGGCGGCATCAGTATGAGCGGCTTCGCTGAACTTTTGCAGACAATGGGCTTTACCGTCCGGGGTTCTGACCGGACAAAATCCAAGATCACGAAGCACTTGGAGGAGCTTGGGATAAAAATAGTATATGAACAAACCGGAAAAAATATTACACAAGATATCGACTTTGTTGTATACACTGCTGCCATCGCAGAGGATAATCCTGAATTTGTGCGGGCAAAAGAGTTGGGACTTCCTATGATGGAGCGCGCAGACATGGTTGGCCAAGTCATGAAAAACTATCCGACTGCGGTCGCTGTCTCCGGAACCCACGGAAAAACTTCGACGACGTCGATCGCCTCCCACATCCTGCTTGCGGCGGGCATGGATCCAACCATATCGGTCGGCGGCATCCTGCCGGAGATTGCCGGAAATATCCGCGTGGGCCAGTCGGAAACTTTTATCACAGAAGCCTGCGAATACACGAACAGCTTTCTCAAATTCTTTCCGACGATCGGCATCATATTAAATATAGAAGCGGAGCATCTTGATTTTTTCAAAGACTTAGAAGATATCCGGAACAGCTTCCGGCGCTTCGCTTCTCTCATTCCGGCAGATGGCACGCTGATCATAAATGCCGACATTGAGCGGGTTCAGGAAATCACCGACGGACTCGCATGCAAAGTCCTGACCTACTCAGCTGATAACCCGAAGGCAGACTTTTCGGCATCCGACATTACCTTTGACGAAAAAGGCTGCGGCAGCTTCACCCTCCTTCATAATGGAAGGAAAGAGGAGCATTACCAGTTGAATGTCGTAGGAAAACACAACATTTCCAATGCGCTTTCCTGCCTCGCCCTCGCCTCCGTGCTGAACATCCCCGCAGACGCCATCCAGTGCGGACTGGCAAAATACAAGGGAACCGAGCGACGATTTGAACGCAAAGGAGAATATAACGGTGCTATCATCATTGACGACTATGCCCATCATCCTACCGAGATCCGTGCCACCCTCACTTCTGCCAGAAATTATCCGCACAAAACGCTCTGGGTCGCATTTCAGCCCCATACGTATTCAAGGACAAAGAATTTTCTGGAGGATTTCGCCGAAGCGCTCTCTCTCGCCGACCATGTCATCTTAGCTGACATCTATGCCGCAAGGGAAAAAGATCCCGGAGATATCTCTTCGGAGGATGTGGCGGAACAGATCCGCAAGCTCGGAAAAGACGCCCTCTGCCTCAAAGATTTTCAAACCATCGAAAAATTTTTTGAAAAAAATTTAATGAACGGTGATTTGTTGATAACTATGGGGGCGGGAAACATTGTAGAAGTTGGAGAATCTCTAATCAACCATTAAGTTATCCACATTATCCACAGTCTTATCAACAATATGTAGAAAAGTCAGACTGTGGATACTTTTTTTCCATTTTTTATCTGTGAATAACTTTATTTTGAGTGCGAAATCGTTTTAGTGACGAAATTCGGTTGTTTTTTAGGATTTTTTCTACATGAATAGTCTGTCCTGTTTTTGGTTATCCACATTATCCACAATTTCCACAGGCTTTATTCTACTGAAAAGGTACAATTTTTTTGCTATTTACAGAATTTTAAATTTAGGGTATTATCTATGTGTACTTTGATTTGAGGGATTGATATTTTAAGGGATAGATTTCAGGAGGGTAACATAACGTATGGGGTTTTTATTGACAAATGAGTTTACACAAAGCATCACACAGATTCCAAATATTTTTATTGACGATTACATGCCTCATGCGAACGGAAGTTTTGTAAAAGTATACTTGTATTTGCTGCGGCACTCTGTCTCCGATCCGTCCGCTTTGACGATCGAAAATATGGCGGACATGCTTTCTAATACAGAGACGGATATCGTACGCGCCCTCAAATATTGGGAAAAGCAAAAGCTTCTTTCTATTATGGAAGCAGATGGGCAGATCACAGCCATCCGCCTTCTGGCTATTCCGCCGGTGGCGGTTTCTGAAGCGGTACAGCTTCCCGAGCGCCATACCTATTCATCCTTGCAGGCGGAGGCAGGGGCGGAGATTGTTTCCGAAGCGACGCAGCTTCCGGAACGCCATACCTATTCGCCCTTGCAGGCGGAAGCCCTGAAAAAAGATTCGGAGATCGAATCCTGTCTCAGCATGGTAGAAGCGCTGCTCGGAACTCCCCTCGGAGACGCTCACATGCAGCTGATCCTGTATCTTATGTCCGACCTCGGCTTTTCGATGGAATTGGTCATAACATTGTATGAAACTGCACTATCCCGAGGGAAAAGCAAGCCGCGCTACATAGAAGCGATCGCTCTCGACTGGGCCGGCAAGGGAATACATACCTCTGAGGAAGCAGAAGTGGAAGCCGCTTCGTTTCAGGGCATGTACAAACTGGTTTGTTCTGCTCTCGGAATCAAGCGCACACTGGCGCCTGCCGAGCGACGCATCATTGATAAATGGAAAGAATTTCAGTTCCCTGACGTTGTGATCGAGGAAGCTTGCAGCCGCACCGTTCTCCAATCCGGCGATACGAATCTGAACTACACGACAAAAATTCTTGAGGACTGGCACAAGAAGGGCGTTAGCACCTTAAAGGATATCGAGGATTGCGACCGGTCATATTTCCGGCAGAAAAATACATCACGAAACCGGATCACTCCGATCAACAAAAATAAGTTCCAGAATTTCCCACAGAGGGATTATTCAAAATCAGAGTCCGCTGATCTGGAACGCCAGTTGCTCCAACAATAACTGCGGACATGCAGACCGGCAGCTGCCAAATGCGCAGACGAACCGCCGGGCAGGACATTTTTCCGAACACAGATAAAAAAGCGAGGATCATTTTTCATATGCAGTTATTAAACGAACAGTTCCAGTCCATTTATTCCGAATACAATGAGACACAGTTGAAAAACAGTCGTCTCCTCCTCAAAAGGCAAAAAGAAGTTCGCGACGCCATTCCTGAATTGAAGGAGTTGGAGGATGCGGTCGCCACCCTTTCTGTCGCCTCTGCGAGAGCTGCTTTTGACGGAGATGGCGCAGATATTGAGCATCTCAAAAAAGAGATTTCTGACATTTCCCAAAAAAAGGAAAATCTTCTTTCACAAAACGGATATCCATCCGATTATCTGCAGCCGGTCTATCACTGTCCCGACTGCATGGATACCGGTTATGTGGGTGATGAAAAATGCCACTGCTTCAAAAAGAAGATCGTCGAATACCTATATGAGCAGTCCAATCTGAAAGAAATACTGGAGACCGATAATTTTTCCCATTTTTCAGAAGATTATTATCCGGATGATTATATTGAAGAAACGACCGGCCTCACGCCGCGGGACAACATCCGCAACATCCACCGGACAGCCTTTTCTTTCAGCAAAAACTTTTATGAGACGCACGACAATCTTCTTCTATATGGAAATACCGGCGTTGGCAAGACCTTTCTTACCCATTGCATCGCCAGAGAGGCGCTCGATGACTCTCATACGGTCGTTTACCTGACGTCTCTTGGCTTGTTCGATATTTTGGAAAAAAACAAATTTGACAAAGACTTAAGTTCTGTGGAAAAGAGCGCTACGGTCTCCTACATTTTACACTGCGATCTTCTTATTTTAGATGATCTGGGGACGGAATTAAACAACAGCTTTACTTCCTCGCAGCTCTACCGGGTAATTGACTCCCGGCTGATCCACCAAAAATCCACGATCATTTCCACAAACCTTTCGTTTGATGATCTGCGTGAACAATACAGCGAGCGTATCTTTTCAAGGATCACAAGCGGTTATTCCCTGCTAAAGCTTACCGGGGATGATATCCGCCTTAAAAAAGCGATCCACGCCAGACATTCATAAAATCCCGTTCCTTTTTACAGGGAAACGGTTATTTGCACAGTCCACTCCGCCGCAGCAGACTGCGGGGATCAAATACATACACACTTTCACACTTTTTTGGAGGAGACATCAATGAATCAAAACAACTTTGCAGACATCATTCCGTATGGCGACTTAGGGATCATCGCGCTGGAGAGCAGCCGCGAGATTGGGAAAAAAGTAGATACTTACATCTCATCATGGAGAAATGTGAGCCGGAACGATGAGGAGTCGATCCATTTTAGCAGTTATAAAAAAGACTCCTATCTTCTGGACGCAGTCTGTCCCCGGTTTGGTTCCGGAGAAGCAAAGGGAATCCTGAATGAATCTGTCCGCGGCAAGGATTTGTATATCCTCGTAGACGTGTGCAACCACAGCCTGACCTATAAGGTTTGCGGCCAGATCAACCGCATGTCGCCGGATGACCATTTTCAGGACTTAAAGCGCATGATCGCGGCGGTCAGCGGCAAGGCAAGGCGGATCACGGTCATTATGCCTTTCATGTATGAGAGCCGCCAGCACAAGCGAAGCTCAAGGGAATCCTTAGACTGCGCACTGGCTCTTCAGGAACTCGTCAATATGGGCGTGGACAGCATCGTGACCTTTGATGCGCACGACCCGCGTGTCCAGAACGCAATCCCTCTGAATACGTTTGAGACGGTACAGCCCACGTACCAGTTTATCAAAGCAATGCTCAAAAATGTGCCCGACCTCAAAATGAATCCAAAAAACATGATGATCATAAGCCCGGACGAGGGGGCTACCGGACGTGCGATTTATTTTGCCGGCGTAGCAGGCCTCAATATGGGTATGTTCTACAAACGCCGCGATTACACAAAGATCGTCGAGGGACGCAATCCGATCGTGGCGCATGAATTTCTCGGTGCCGATGTAGAGGGCAAAGACGTTGTCATCATTGACGATATGATCTCCTCCGGCGAGAGCATGATCGACGTGGCTACCGAGTTGAAACGGAGAAAGGCAAACCGGATCTTCGTCGCCTCCACATTTGGTCTTTTTACAAATGGCCTCGAGAAGTTCGACAAGGCATTCAGCAGCGGCCTGATCTACCGCCTGATGACGACAAACCTCGTATATCAGCCAGAGGAACTTCTGTCAAAAGAATATTATATCAATGTGGACATGAGCAAATACATCGCTCTCCTGATCAACACCTTGAATCACGATGCTTCGATTGCAGGGCTTCTCGATCCATCCGAGAGGATCCAGAAAATATTGAAAAAATATGGGCAGTTGTCGTAAGAATAAACTCTTCCCACTGTAGTATATTAAAGAAACTCCCAGTGAAACAACACGCTTGCGCTATGCAAATCACGCAGTGGTACGGAACAGTAAAATACGCTGTTCTCGTACCAGCGGTTTTGCAAGTTGTTTACTGGAAGTTTCTTTTTAATATGCTATGAGAGACATTTACCGATCGGAAACAATCAAGCGTTGCATAGAGTAGACAACCAAGTAACAGGAACAGGTAAAAGGCAACGTTTGGTTGCGATCAGAATGGATATATGGTAAAATTTCAGTGTTACAATATGACAAATTTTTCGTTGAATGGAAGTATTGAGAGATTATCGTATTATGCAAAATGTAATATTTCTACCCTCTGCAATTATATTATTTATTATTTTTCCTATTCCGTATGATGTTCAAATGTGCCATATTTTATCATATTTTTTGTGCATGCTTTTTGCACATACCGATGTTGCGTAGCAACTCGCTAATAAGTTCGTCAGAACTTATGTTATCATGCCGGAAAGAAAGAATGGATTAGCGATTATACTTTGATGGCTTTCCGTTTTATGGGGCAAGCCAATGGCGAGCGAATTTGAGATCGTTCTAATTGATGAACAACTGGGATATTAAATTCCAGTTTGTTGCTGTGAAAAATCTAGACAAAAGCATTTTTCTAATCTTCTTCATCAAACATAATCTTGCCCACTAACTGCTTTAATTCTTCCCTATTAGGTAAATATAACTCATATTTTGAAACAAACAAATTTGTATCCATTCCATACGTAGCATATTTTACTAACAATTCGTCCTTATCCCTTGCTAACACAATACCAATAGGCGGGTTATCATCTGGTTCATTCTCTTCTTCTGCCTTTTTAATGTGCGGACATCCCAATGCTCTGCAATACACTGTTTAGAATAAAATTCCCGTTCTAATTCATCATCAATGCGAATTAACTCGCATATATGTGACCATGTTAGCTTTTCCACACTTTCATATCCATCTGGATATGTCTGATAAAATTTTCTCATGTTATAGAGATTAGGTCGGCTATATCCTTTTCCCATTCTCAAAGTCAAATCACCAGCTAAAGATTTTAACAGGTTCAATCCATATTCTGCATGTTCTTTCCCTTGTTGTTCAAATTCTACAATATATCTACCATTGTCCCAATAAGTCTCTAACTGGCTTTTCTGCACTTCTGATGCCGCTTTTGCAACACCCTATTCTATTCGTTTTGCTATTTTATCAACAAGTGCTTTATATCCATTTGTAGTATCCGTTGTTTTTATATCATTCATACAAATCCTCATTTCTGAGCGATTGTTCCTTTTACAGATACCATACACGATCAAGAAGATAATCTGGGAAAGGAAATTTTCGCAAAAAATTCGGTTTTCAAAAGGTATTTTCTGATGTGTAATAAGAGTGATGAAGGACGGTGATACGGAGGATATTCCTGACAGTTATGTTATTTTTATTACTGAAAATGATGTAATGAAAGGAAATCAGCCGATATATCCAGTAGAGAGATATGTTACAATTGGGGAAAAGAAAAGTATGCCCGATTCATCTATCATGTTGGAGCTTTGTGAAAGATTGGGAATCACGGTAAATGAATTATTAAGCGGGGAGGAAATTAGCATGGACAGCTGCGAAAAAAAGGCGGATGAAAATCTGATTGCCTTAAAAAGAAAAGATGAGAACAACCTAACGAGAAATGGGATTATTTCAATCCTTTTTTCAATAATACTTATGATAGGAATTATGGTATGCCTTATCTGTAATGTTGCAATATCCGGAAACCTAACATGGTCACTTATTCCGGTCAGCTCCATTATTTTTGCATGGGTTATTTTGTTTCCAAGTATCATATTAGGGAGAAAAGGAATTATTGTAAGTTTAATATCGTTAAGCGTTTTTATAATTCCTTATTTACTGTTGCTAAGCAGATTGATAAAAGTCAAAGAAGTGTTTTCGATTGGCGCAGTAATGGCAGTGTTCTCAATCATATTTATGTGGATAATAGCTGTATTATTCAGACACATAGGAAAAGAGAGGAAGTTAAATGCTTTAGGAATAACTTTTCTATTAACTATCCCATTTCTATTTGCTGTCAATGTTGCGCTGTCAAAAATGATAGCAGAGTCCATCCTTGATGTGTGGGATATGCTAACTATATTTATATTATTGATATTGGCATTTGTCTGCTTTATCTGCGGTTATGCTAAGAAAAAATCTGGAATTTGATTTTACCATTTTTTTATGTAAAAGTCTGACCGTCCAGCGTGTTTCCATCTTCATCTTTTGCTGTTGCCTGCAGAGTTTTCTCTCCGCCAACTTCTACTTCTGCAGTCGCCGGCGTTACTTCTACTGCCTTTAAAGCAATTTTAGTAATTGTAAGTACAACCGGGAAAAGACCAGTATCTAATCCTGAGTCTGCAACATTATCAAATACATTCCTCCACCTTCTTCATACGAACTCAATCATTCTTTCAGCCACGATTTCACATTTCCGTTTTTTTCATCACATAGCATACTCCATACATACTTGGGCGATTCCGCATACAACCCTGAATCCTTATCTTGCAACAGTTCATATGTCATTGTTTTTAGCAGAGCTTTTAATGCGGTTTCATTGGAACAGTTTTTTTCCTCGCTTATTTGATGTACCAAATAAAGAGATATTGCCTGTATTGATTTATTTATATTAACACTTGATGCTTTCATCCTATAATCTCCCTTCTGTTTTTCTTAAATTGAAGTTTATGAATTGCAGCATTTGTTCCGAAAAAATATTGTTTCGGTAAATTCTCTGGTTCTAATTCTTTTATCAAAGAATCTAATACTTCATCTGCATAGTTTGTGAGCATTAGATCTTCTCTATAGGAATTGATGATTGTAACGGTATTTTCATCTGCCGTTGGACCAATTACAATATCATAATCATGAGGCGTATCATCTGAATCCCGATTCATTAAAACAAATCGTATCCACTCTTTATCTGCTTCCTGAAATATCTTTATTTTTAAATCCCCCGGACTATCAATACAACTGTCATCAAATTCCAAGTTGTACCTATATGCCTGAAAATTTCTTGGCTTATATTGAGGGTTTCTTTGACGTATCTTAGATTCTCTTGCCTCAAATATACGCTTATTTCTTTTGGCAATATTCTCAGCATGATTTTTTACTGAAGTGGCATAAAATCCTTTCCCAAAATCTTTATATCCTTTTCCCATCGTCACGTCAATTTTATTGAAATCATAAGTAGTTCCATGAAACAAGTCTTTCATATCAATCCGCCTCCTCTATTGCATCAATGTATGATTTCAAATCCTGTAAAATCCCCTTTATTCCCATAGAATTATATTCTTCGTAGCAGACATCAATATAAGCAAGCAAATCATATCGATCTAAAAAATCGCTCACTTTGCAAAAATCTATATCCCATTCCTGCTTCATGCAGTTAGCAATCGTTATCTGCATATTTAATACATTGTTAGCTCTGGTCATAACCTATCTTTTCTCCTCTCTAACACAATTATCTATCTCAATATTCATCTTATACGCTTTATTATAGCACCAATACCACCATTTTACCATACAAAAATGCGAATCCCTTATATATCAAATATAACACATCGCTTTCTCCCAAGCGAAAAATCTCATTAAAAAAACGGCCAACATAAATTGACCGTTTTTTCATATATTAGAATCTCAAATTATTTAGCAAAAATTACTCGTTGCGCCCTATTCTATCGGATCAGTTCCAGTCGCTTCCTTTACAGTTACTGTGCAGTTTCCTTCTTTTCCATCTACTGTTGCCTTGATCGTTGCTGTTCCTACTTTAACTCCTGTTACTTTACCAGTTTGATCAACTGTTGCAACCGTATCATCAGATGAACTCCATGCAAATGTCTTACCATCCAACGCAGTTCCGTCTGCATCTTTTGCTGTTGCCTGCAGAGTTGTCTCTCCGTCAACTTCCACTTCCGCAGTTGCCGGTGTTACCTCTACTGAGTCTACTTCCTTTTCTACCGCTTTCAAAGTAATTTTAGTAATTGTAAGTACAATCGGGCCATCTGTTGCATCATTCCCATTCTGGTATGTTAAGACTAAATCTTCCGCATTTATAACGTCTTCATTTATTTCATAAACAATTCCAACCGGGAAAAGACCAGTTTTGTCGCCTGATATACCTGAGTCTGCAACATTATCTGGTACATTTGACAACTCCGTACCCCACTTAGAAGCCTTAGCCAGAAATGCTTTTCCCCAACCATAACCCGCAGTAGGTTCACCATTATATTGGAGGCTTCCTGTAACCACAATAGACTCATACTTATTCAAATCATAACCTGCAAGTACTGCAACTAAATCAATTGTTCCATGTCCCGCCCACTGCTTCGTACTTTTAGGAATAGTAATTACGTTTCCTGTACTAAGTAGAATATCGACATCATTTGTTGCCACAGTCACTTCGCAGTCTCCAGATACATCAGTATCTTTTACTGTCGCAGTAATAGTCGTAGTTCCTTTTTTAACTGCTGTTACCTTACCAGTCTGGTCAACCGTTGCAATGGTTTCATCACCTGATGACCAAACAATTTCCTGATCTTCTACTGCGTTGCCGCTCTCGTCTTTCACTGTTGCTGTCAGTTTATCTGTCTCCCCTACAGCATTCAGTGTAACAGTGCTTGGTGTTACCGCTATTGTATCTGCAACACCTGTCGTCGGCTGATCACTTGTTGTCGGCTGATCGCTCGTTGTCGGCTGATCGCTCGTTGTCGGTTGATCACTTGTTGTTGGCTGATCACTTGTTGTCGGCTGATCGCTCGTTGTCGGCTGATCGCTCGTTGTCGGCTGATCGCTTGTTGTCGGCTGATCACTCGTTGTTGGCTGATCACTCGTTGTTGGCTGATCACTTGTTGTCGGCTGATCGCTTGTTGTCGGCTGATCACTTGTTGTCGGCTGATCGCTTGTTGTTGGTTGATCACTCGTTGTCGGCTGATCGCTTGTTGTCGGCTGATCACTTGTTGTCGGCTGATCGCTTGTTGTTGGTTGATCACTCGTTGTCGGCTGATCACTCGTCGTCGGCTGATCGCTCGTTGTCGGTTGATCACTTGTTATCGGCTGATCACTTGTTGTCGGCTGATCGCTTGTTGTCGGCTGATCACTTGTTGTCG
>JAMPFC010000055.1 GCA_023664685.1 Roseburia sp.
GTATAACATAATTTTGTGGGATGTTCACAATTTATTTACTCATGCGTTTGTCGTGGGGAATGATGTGCTAATTTACACCCCCGCCCGACACTGGCCCGGCAGGCAGCGCAGCCGCTTCCACCGGCGCACCGCTCACTGCCCCGCCGCTTGCCGGAGACATGCCGACAGAGGCACCGCTCACCACTCCGCCGCCGATCGTCTCCACGGTCGTCTTGTCCTCCTTTTCGCCCATGATTGCTGTCTGCAGCCCCGCCATCTGGTCTTTCAACTCCGCAAGCCCATTGCGGTTCGCCACCGCCACCATTCCAAGCACAAGCCCCAGAACGACGACGAGGCTCGCCAGCGCATAACTCCATTTCCCCTCCGCATCCTTCGCTTTCTTCTTCTCCTCATTTTCCCGGATGACGCCCCGGATATTTCTCAATACACGGTCGTCCTCCTGTTCCACGATATGTACAAAACGGTTTGCCTCCTCCATCATATAATGGCGCATTTCCGGATTTTTTTCATAATAAATATAATAGCCCTTCTGCTTGGCAAATCCCCCATTCTCATACAGATAAAAATCGTCCTCCCCGCCATTTTCTTCATATATATATAAGAGCCTGTCCCCCTCCGAAAAATTTCTCCGGTGTATCTCCAAAAGCCTGTCCTCTTTTCCGCCGCTCCCATTTCTGCCCGTATAATACCACCCCACCACATCGAGATCGGTAAAATTTTCTTTGATGTCTGTGTAAATATCCGTCCACATTTCTTTGGAAAATATGTCGCTGCTCCTCTTATGAAACTCTTTTATGGAAACCATCCCCGATACGAGAAACACCTTTTCCCCCGCATGATAAAACCGGTGTCCAAGAAGCACCCCGCCCTGCTCTGCCCCATTTCTCTCTTTCGAGAGCCTTCTGGCAAATGATGTCACATAATCCTCCACATAAATCTTTGTCCTGCCTGTTATATCCCCTATCTGCCTTACACTTTTTGGCGCCTTCCAATTCATGATCTACCTCCATCGCTTTTGTCAATTTTTCGTACTTTCCATTATAGAGCACCAAAAAGAAATATTTTGTCAATTCCTGAAACCGTTTTCAAATTTTTTATGTTTTGTGAGTAATTTTTCTTTATCTGCCAATACTTTTCTTATACACATAAGCCTGATAAACCATAGGGCGGAAAGGGAGTATAAAAATGATCTATTATTTTAATCCTGTTGATAAACATGCCTTAAGTGAATTTTCCAGAACATTATCGATCTTATTAAAAAAACATGATATTTCAAATAGAGAAGCTGTCATTGTCTGCATCGGTTCCGACCGCGCCACCGGGGACTCTCTGGGGCCGATCGTGGGACATTTTCTGGCAATGCATCAAAAAAACTTCCATCTTTATGGCACATTGGAAAATCCTGTCCATGCCAAAAATCTGGAAGCTGCTTTACAATTTATTCAGACAAATCACAAAGACCCAATCATCATCGCTGTCGACGCCTCGTTGGGAATCGCAGAACATGTCGGTTATATCACCGTGGGAGAAGGCTCTCTCGCGCCGGGCGTCGGCGTCGCCAAAGAACTGCCCTCCGTCGGCGATCTGTTTATTACCGGCATCGTCAACCTGTCCGGCTTCGGCGGGCAAATGCTCCTCCAGACCACAAGGCTGAATCTTGTCATGCGCCTTGCGGACTTTATTTACCGGGGGCTGAGGCGCTGTCTGACCGTTGAATGCAAAGCTTCTGTCTCAAAGCTCAGTCCTGCCTTGCAGCGCGCGGAATAGCGTCACCTCGTCGATATACTCCAAATCTCCGCCGACCGGAACGCCGCTTGCAATTCTTGTAACCCGGATCCCCGCCGGTTTTACAAGCTTGCTGATATACATGGCAGTCGCCTCACCCTCAAGAGAGGAATTGGTCGCGATAATGACCTCATCCACCTCTCCCTGAAGCCTCTGCATCAGTTCCTTGAGTTTAATGTCTGCCGGGGTGATCCCAAGGCTCGGATTGATTGCACCGTGAAGCACATGATAGACCCCTTTGTACTGTCCGGTTTTCTCATAAGCGATCAGGTCTCTGGTATCCTCTACGACCATGATCGTCTTTTTATCACGTTTTTGGTCGCTGCAGATCGGACACAGATCGTCATCTGTCAAAGTAAAGCACTCTTTGCAGTACCTCACCTTTTTTCTCGCCGAGAGTATGACCGAAGACAATCTCTCCACTCTCTCCTCCGGCATGTTCAAAATATGAAAAGCAAGCCGCTGCGCTGACTTCGCGCCAATACTCGGCAGCTTTGCAAGTTCTTCGATCAAATGGTTGATCGATTCTGAATACGTATTCATCAGAACGGAAATCCTCCACCGATGTTTAAGCCGCCCGTAAGACTCTCCATCGCCTTCGCACTGTCAGCCTCCAACATGCGGAATGCCTCATTGGTCGCTGCCATGATCAAATCTTCTAACATCTCGATATCATCCGGATCCACAACCTCTTCGGAAAGCTTCACCGATATGACCTCTTTCTTGCCGGACACCTTTACGGTAACAGCACCACCGCCCGCTGTGGCCTCAAATTCTTTCTCCTCCATCTCTCTCTGCTGTTCTTCCATCTGGCGCTGCATCTTCTGCGCCTGTTTCATAAGATTGTTTACATTTCCGGGCATTCCTCCCTGAAATCCTCCACGTCTTGCCATAATATCTAATATCCTCCATTCTTTCTGTAAAATACTATTCGATCGCTTCAATCTGAATATCGCTGTCACCAAACAGCCCCCGGAGTTCTGGAAGCGCATCATACTCCCTCCGGTCTGCCATATATTTAAGTTCCATGTTCACATCTTTCCCTGCGGTCTCCGCTAATGCCTGCTCCAACATCTGCCTGTGTTCCTCCCCTGCAAAATACGAATAACTCGTATCTTCGGAAAAGGCAATAATCAAAGTTCCGGCGTCATCCACTGTCAGGGTCACATGGTTCACCATATTTTTGCTCACCGGATCCAGATAATTCAACACCTGCTGCCAGTTCGCGGCCAATGCCTTTACCTCCGCCGGCACCGCACTCTCCCGTATCTTCTTTTCCGGAAGCTCTTTTTTCTGCGGAACAGAAGCGGCACCCTGCATCTGCTCCGATGGCACGTCGGACACCACAACACCTTTTTTCATCTGCTCCTCAATATTATGAAGCCGGTTTATGACCGACTCGTAGTCCTTTTCCATTTCCGGCCGGCAAAGACGAATCAGCGCCACTTCAAAAAGCACTCTTTTCTGAGAGGCATACTTCATCTGGTTCTCCACCTCTGAGAGTACCCGGATATAGCGAAAAACCATCTCTGTCTCCAACCGCTTAGCGGTCTCTGTCAGACGGTTCAGATTTTCCTGCGACATATCAATGACCGTTTCCGGATGCTCTGTACTTTTTGCGATCAGGATATTCCGCAGATACCAGATCAACTCATCGCAGAACCGCCCGAGGTCTTTTCCCTCTGACATGATCCCATCGATGGTCTCCATCATCGCAGCCACATCGCCCTCTGCCAAAACCTCTGTAAAAGAAGCATATACGTCATTATCTACCGCACCAAGTACTTTCAGCAGCTTTTCATACGTAAGAACTTCCCCAAAATAAAAAGAAATGCATTGTTCCAGAAGGCTCAAGCCATCCCGCATCGCACCGTCCGCCATTTTAGCAATATAAGTAAGCGCCCTGTCCTCCGCTTCAATCCCCTCTTGGTCAAGAAGCTCCTTTAACCGGGCAGCAATCGTCTCTACTGAAATCCTCCGAAAATCATAGCGCTGACACCGGGATAGTATCGTCAGGGGTATTTTATGGACTTCCGTCGTCGCCAAAATGAAAATAAGATAAGGCGGCGGCTCCTCCAACGTCTTCAAAAGCGCATTAAATGCACTTGTGGTAAGCATATGCACCTCGTCGATGATATATACTTTGTATTTTCCCTGTGCCGGCGAATACTGCACCTCTTCGATCACCTGACGGATGTCATCCACTTTATTGTTGGAAGCAGCATCCATCTCCACTACATTCATCGAAGCCCCCGCCGCAATCGCCCGACACATTTCACATTCTCCGCATGGCCCGTTTTCCCCCGGGTTCTCGCAGTTTACCGCTTTGGCAAATACTTTTGCCACTGTCGTCTTTCCGGTTCCCCTCGTTCCACAGAAAAGATAAGCATGTCCGATATGATCTGACTTTATCTGGTTTGTCAGCGTAGTCACGATATGCTCCTGACCCTTTACCTCACCAAAATTATCCGGTCTGAATTTTCGGTACAACGCCTGATAAGACATACCTTATTTCCTCCGTTCGATCCTTAGTCTCCAAAACAGATCCCAAGACTTTTCGCTTCTTTGATGATAGATGAATCCGGATCGACCATCTTCAGTTTTCCTGCCACTTCGCCAAGTTTCACCGGTACGATCTCATCTCCCTTGAAGCCTACCATATATCCATATTTTTCTTTTAAGATCAGTTTTGCCGCTGCCGCTCCGAGGCGGCTTGAAATCACCCTGTCATAAGCGCAGGGACTTCCGCCCCTCTGGGTGTGGCCCGGAACGGTGATCCGGATCTCCTGCCCTGTCCGCTCTTCGATCTCAGCCCCGATCTTATAAGAAATACTCGGATAAGGATTATTTTTTAATTTATCTTTATACTCTTTCTTGGAGAGTGCCGCATCTTCTTTGGAAATCGCACCCTCTGCTACCGCAAGGATGGAAAACCTCTTCCCTGCCTCAGTTCTCTTCTGGATCGCAGCGATGACAGAATCGATATCATACGGAATCTCCGGAAGCAGGATCACGTCTGCTCCGCCCGCAATACCCGCATGAAGCGTAAGCCACCCGACTTTATGCCCCATGACCTCTACGATAAATACCCGTCCGTGGGAATAAGCAGTCGTATGGATGCAGTCAATGCAGTCTGTCGCAATGTCCACTGCGCTCTGGAAACCAAACGTCATGTCCGTTCCCCATATATCATTGTCGATCGTCTTGGGAAGCCCTACGACATTAAGCCCCTCTTCGCTGAGCAGGTTCGCAGTTTTCTGCGTTCCATTTCCTCCCAATATGACCAGACAGTCAAGTTTGAGCTTGTGATAGGTGTTTTTCATGGCAAGCACCTTATCCATGCCATTCGCATCCGGCTTTCTCATGTGCTTAAATGGCTGCCTCGAAGAGCCGAGGATCGTCCCTCCTTCTGTGAGGATCCCTGAAAAATCGGATGGTTTCATTTTCACATATTTCTCATACATCAATCCCTTGTATCCCTCCAGAATACCGAGAATCTCCACATCCGGATCCGCCTCATAAAGTGTCTTTGCCACGCCCCGCATCGTTGCATTCAAAGCCTGACAGTCTCCTCCGCTCGTCAAAAAAGCTACTCGTCTCATATGCACCTTCCTCTCATTGTTCCGTTATCGGTTATTACCTAATATGTTCCATTTATCCAGTCCCTAAACAATAGGATAACATATTTACATGGCGTTTTCAATTTTTTCTCTCAGCCCTGACCACCTGATCTCGTCCATTCTCTTTTCCATGATAAAGGGCATTATCTGCTTCCTTAACGATCTCATCGATCTTCTTATCCGAAGCGCCCTCCGTGATACCGATCGTAACCCGCACTCCCAAAGTCTCTCCATTATACCGTATCTTTATATTTTTAATGTCCTTTGCAACTTTTTCTGCGACAGCAAATGCCTGATCCATACTCTCATCCTCAAAGATCAGCAAAAACTCTTCTCCGCCCCAACGCGACGCATATCCTCTCTGCTTCATGCGGTCCATCAAAACGTTTGAGACCATTTTCAAAACCATATCGCCGCAGTCATGTCCATAATTGTCATTGAATTTTTTGAAAAAGTCAATGTCTGCGATCGCCACATAAAACCGCGTTCCCTCATCTGCCATCTTTTTCTTCGCCCGCTTGAGCCAGATTTCCCCATAATGGCGGTTGTAAAGCCCCGTGAGGGAATCCTGTTCTATCAGTTTGCGCAATGTCGACTGCATCTCGACCGCTGACTTTCCGATCCTTCCCAATTCATCTTTTCGTTCCGATACGACACTTTCAAGTTCTGTCGTGAAATCTCCGGTCTCTACTTTTGTAAGGAAATTCTGAAGATGCTGCATCGCACCGGTAAGACGTTTGGAATACTGCCACATGATCAGAACGATTGCCAAGACAGCAAAGCAAATGATTATAACAACCGGTATGACGCCTTTGAGTACAATCCGGCTGACATATTGAGAGGGTCTTCCGGCAAACACCATGCCAATACACTTATGCTGTGAATCATACAATGGGCAGTAATAAGAAAAATAATTCTGGTCATTGATCTTAGTACTGGTGTAAAAATGCTCCGCCTTCCCATCGATTACATCCCGGCGAACCGTCGGATTCGCCTTTGTTCCAACAATTGGCTCTTTCTCCTCGTTACGGATCGTCGTAACGATCCTCATATCATTATAAAAGATCGTGATATCCGTGCCGGATATTTCCTTAAAAGCCTCAAATATCTCATGTGACCCCTCAACCGGCTTATCCCCTTTGTACACAGTGGACGTCGCCTTATCCATCCGGTACTCGCCCGGATTGTCCCTGTCATATGTATATACTGCTGTCTGGGCAAGGTTTTTCAACTCTGACTCCACTTCATTATAGATCGAACGCGTAAGCTGATTGGAACAGTACACGATAATAATGATCCCAAACACGATGATCGGAATCATGGTCATATTTAACAATGAATTTTTGATCGACTTTTTCAGTTCTTTTTTATCACTTTGGTCTTTTTTCGTCTTTTTTTCCATTCTCCCTGTAAGTTCCCCCTTTTTTATATTGATTCTTTCCTTTTCTTTTGTACTTTCTAATTATACTATATTTTTAGGTTTATCACAAGCAAAAATCCAACGCTTTTGTTATAATAACAATTATTTTTAAAAAAAGAAAACCGGTCTTTACAAACCGGTTCCCCTTTGAATACTTTTTGTATCTCACTTCCACACGACAACTCCACTATGCCAGTCCGGCAGCGCTTTACTGACCGTGCTTATTTTCCCTGAATATACTCATCGATCGCCTTTGCCGCTGATTTTCCTGCACCCATCGCAAGGATAACTGTAGCCGCTCCTGTCACAGCATCACCGCCGGCATAGACGCCTTCGCGTGTCGTCTCGCCCTTCTCATCTTTCGTGATCAGACAACCGTGGTTGTTTGCATCCAGTCCCGGAGTTGTGGAACGGATCAGCGGATTCGGACTCGTGCCGATCGCCAT
Source organism: Roseburia sp. (assembly GCA_023664685.1). Classification (GTDB taxonomy): domain Bacteria; phylum Bacillota; class Clostridia; order Lachnospirales; family Lachnospiraceae; genus Eubacterium_F. The sequence goes on from JAMPFC010000055.1 coordinate 7,272, forward strand.
GATCACACAATCCAAGTCAAGGGTAAACTCACTTCCCTTTTTCACGATCGGACGACGGCGGCCGCTCTCATCCGGCTCACCAAGCTCCATCTGTACGCATTCCATTCCGCACACCATGCCATCCTCATCCCCAAGTATCTTCACCGGATTATGAAGCGTCTTGAAAATGATTCCCTCTTCCTCGGCATGCTCCACCTCTTCTTTTCTGGCAGGAAGCTCTTCCATGCCGCGGCGGTATACGATATATACCTCTTTTGCACCAAGACGTTTTGCACTTCTCGCAGCATCCATCGCCACATTTCCTCCGCCGACGACAGCTACTTTTTCGGCATGCTGGATCGGGGTCTTGCTGTCATCCCGGTATGCTTTCATCAAGTTAATACGGGTCAAAAATTCATTGGCGGAATAAACGCCTTTGAGGCTCTCGCCCGGAATATTCATAAATCTTGGAAGTCCGGCGCCGGAGCCTACGAAAACTGCCTCATTTCCCATCTCAAAAAGTTCATCGATCGTAAGCACTTTTCCGATGACCATGTTGGTCTCCACATCGACGCCGATTGCTTTCAAGTTATCAATCTCCTTCTGCACGATCGCTTTGGGAAGACGGAACTCCGGAATCCCATATACCAGAACTCCTCCGGCAAGATGCAGCGCCTCATAGATCGTAACTTTATATCCCATTTTGGCAAGATCGCCCGCCACCGTAAGCCCGCTCGGGCCGGCGCCAATGACAGCTACTTTATGTCCGTTCTGTTCCGGCATCACAGGCTTTTCATCGCAATGCTCTCTGTGATAATCTGCCACAAATCTCTCCAGACGTCCGATTCCTACCGGCTCGCCTTTGATCCCTCTCACACATTCTCCCTCGCACTGGCTCTCCTGCGGGCATACGCGCCCACACACAGCCGGAAGGGAAGTTGATTTGGAGAGGATTTCAAACGCGCCCTCCATATCTTCATTTGCCACCCGCTCAATAAATGCCGGAATATCAATCTGTACCGGACACTGACTGACGCACGGTTTTTTCGGGCAGTTCAGGCATCTTCTCGCCTCGCCGACTGCCATATCATATGTGTAGCCAAGAGCCACCTCATCAAAATTTCCATTTCTGACGTCCGGATCCTGTACAGGCATCGGACATTTATTCATATCCATATTACGTTCTGCCATTTTACTGCGCCTCCTTTTTCAACAAATTGCAGGCCGCTTCTCTCGCATGCGTCTCAAACTCTTTGTACATCGTCCCACGGTGCATTGCCTCGTCAAAATCTACAAGGTGTCCGTCAAAATCCGGGCCGTCCACGCAGGCAAACTTTGTCTCGCCGCCCACAGTGAGCCGGCAGCCGCCGCACATTCCCGTACCATCGATCATAATCGGATTCATGCTGACCATCGTCTTGATATTGTATTTTTTCGTTGTCAGGCAGACAAACTTCATCATGATCAACGGCCCGATCGCAATGACCTCGTCATACTCGTTTCCTTCATTGATCAGCTTCTCGAGCGCATCGGTAACAAGACCTTTTTCTCCATAACTTCCATCGTCTGTCATCATGACCATCTTGTCACTTGCATTCTTAAACTCTTCTTCAAGGATCACAAGATCCTGATTTCGAAAGCCTACGATCGCATGAACTTCTGCGCCCATATCATGCAGCTTTTTTGCCACCGGATATGCGATCGCACATCCCACGCCGCCGCCAACGACAGCCACTTTCTTTAATCCCTCGGTGTGTGTCGGAACCCCCAGCGGCCCCACAAAATCATGAATGTATTCCCCGGCTTCCAGTGTATCCAGTTCCATCGTCGAACCGCCGACGATCTGGTAAATGATCGTAACCGTTCCCGCTGCCCTGTCATAATCTGAAATCGTCAAGGGGATTCTTTCGCTGTCCTCTTTTGCACGAAAGATAATAAACTGTCCCGGCTCCGCCTTTTTTGCAATCATGGGAGCTTCCACTACCATCTTAGTAACAGTAGGGTTCAGGGACGTTTTCTCTACAATCTTAAACATAAAAATGCCTCCTGCCTGTTTTTTTGATAAAATTCGTCACATACAATTTTTATAATACCATAATTTCTGCCCTTATTCAAGAATTTTGAAAGAGAAGTTCTTCCAAAATCTCACAGGCTTCTCCCACCAATTCCTTGCACGGCCTCTTGTCGTAATATTCCTTTGTCCTCGGCTCCGGCTCTGCTCCGGTCTCATATTCTTTGCCAACCGTCGTCTTGTCCGTCCCGATGCCGAGGAGTTCGCGGCATATGATGCTTCCGTTTCGTTTTTCAAATTCTTTCGCCAGTTTTTGTACGGTCTCATAATTTTCTTTTTTCTTTTGTAAATTTTTCGGATCTGAGGAAGCTGTCATCATCCCCGCCACCATCGACATTCCCGAAACCGTGCCGCACACATGGCGCAGCCTTGCAAGCCCCCCGCCAAAAGAAGCCGACATTCTCGCCGCCTGCTCCCACTCCGTTCCAAGCACATCGGCAAAGGCAAGCACGACCGCCTGCGAGCAGTTATAACCCTGCATAAACAATTCCATCCCCTTTTCTTTTCTCGAAGCCATGTTTATCCCCCTTCTACTAATTTTTTCCAACATTGCGGAGCAAGTTTGCCGATAGGCAAACTTGACAAGCCTATGCACAATAGGCTTTGGTGCGCGGTTTTCAGTCGCACCTTTTTATAAAGAATGCCATATTTGATTGACAAAATCAAGGTTTCGTACTAAATTTATAGGTAGCACGGTCGCGCCATCGTGCGGTCATCTTTAAATATATGAAAGGAAAAAGAAATATTATGAGCGATTGCAATCATGATTGTTCGAACTGCAGTTCAAACTGCGGTGACAGGGCGCCGGAGTCCCTGATCGAAAAACCACATCCGGACAGTAAGATAAAAAAAGTGATCGGCGTCGTAAGCGGTAAAGGCGGTGTGGGCAAATCGATGGTCACAGACCTTCTCGCTGTCGCATTCAGCCGCAAGGGATACCATTGCGGGATCATGGATGCGGATATCACAGGCCCATCGATCCCGAAAGCTTTTGGAATAAAAGAAAAGGCAACAGGAAATTCCACAACAATCTTCCCGGTCAAATCAAAGACAGATATCGATATCATGTCCATCAATCTTCTGCTTGAGGACGAAACGGATCCTGTCATCTGGAGAGGCCCCGTCATCGCCGGCACGGTAAGGCAGTTTTGGACGGATGTACTCTGGGAAAATGTCGATTATCTTTTTGTCGATATGCCGCCGGGAACCGGCGATGTGCCGCTGACGGTATTTCAGTCCATCCCTGTCGATGGAATCGTCGTAGTTACAACCCCTCAGGATCTCGTATCCCTGATCGTGGGAAAAGCAGTCAAAATGGCGGAAATGATGAATATTCCGGTTCTTGGCATTGTCGAAAACATGAGTTATGCACAGTGTCCTGACTGCGGCAAAAAAATCGCTGTCTTCGGCGAGAGCCACGTAAAAGAAATCGCCGACCAGTACGGTCTTCTTGTTTTGAGCCAGCTCCCGATCAATCCGGAACTCACAAAAGCAGTTGATACCGGAACGATCGAAGATTTTGACTTTGACTATATGGATGATGCGGTAAAGATCATCGAAAAACTGGAACAATAAATCCGAAACCAAAAACGATTTGGAGGCTGAACATGGAAAACCCGGTCTGTTATATATTTGGCGCAGGCGAATTTTCTCCCTGCGAGATCACGCTGTCGGAGGAGGATCTTGTGATTGCCGCCGATGGCGGATATGACCATCTGCTCCGGATCGGTCTGCGGGCAGATATCGTCCTCGGAGATTTTGATTCCGTCACCTCGGCAGAGGTCTGGGAAGATACGATCTGTGAGAGATACACGTACCCGCCGGAAAAGGACGATACCGACATGCTCCTTGCCATCCGCCTCGGACTGTCCAAAGGCTACAAGACCTTTTCGATCTACGGAGGACTCGGCGGACGTCTGGATCATACGGTCGCCAACATCCAAGCACTTTCTTTCCTTGCTGCCGAAGGCGCAGATGCCATTTTGCATCATAAAGATTATGAACTGACCGTTATCCAAAACAGCAGTTATACCGTCCCCAAAGATATCACCGGTTACGTTTCTGTTTTTTCACTCAGTGACAAAAGCGAAAATGTAACCATACGGGGGCTGAAATACGAAATCACAGGAAAAACTTTGACAAATACTTTCCCTCTCGGTGTGAGTAATGAAGCGGTTGGAAAAAAAGGAATCATAAGTGTAGAAAAAGGAACTCTTTTGATCTTCTGGAACCGAAATACATGACTTTATACTCTCTGGCAGATCACTGCATATAAATCTCTTTCTCGCGGTTTACCAATGCCCTGTAGTTCTCAAGCAGAATATCCTGTCCCTGAAAGGGAACCGTGAAGCTGTCTTTTAAAAAGCGATAGGCTAACAGCAGCCAGTCATTACTTAACCGGCACAGTTTTGTATATTTTTCTTTTTCGCCGGCAAATAACGGTATCATCATCCGAAGCTGTGGAACGTGGGTGTCCGTCATAATATTATATGCGACCTTCCGAAGCATCCCGCCCTCAAATACAGAGGTGTCCGACCGGATATATTCACAATAATCCATACTCGTCTTCAAGCGGCTTCCCGGCTCCATATAAATATTTTCATTGATATATTTCTGTCGTTCCAAAGTCAGGTTCAATTTTTCATCATCACATGAAATTTCCGGGTCTCCTTCTACAAAAGCAACCCGGATCTGTTCTTTGTTCTTCCAGTCATTTATCTCAGAAAATGGTAAAATCCCCTGATAGACGCTTCCCGGCGCCGGGGATGCATACGAATCCGCTATATAAAGTCCGCCCTCGTCGATTCCTGTCACCGTCACACAATGGCTGACATTATCATGGATAAAAGATTTATAATATTTGAAATTTCCCGAATCAAGAAAGATGATGCATGGCCCATCCGTCACCAGTATATCATGGATCGCCTCTTTCATATGGCTGGCGGGAATATTTATTTCCTTAAATTTTATCTGGTTTTCCGCACAAAAGTTATGAACTCCCTGAGAAAAATTGGAACTCAGGCTGATCTCATTACGGTACGTTAAATTGAGCCGGATCCCCGCATAGAGAAGCTGAACTTTTCGTTCATCCAGCTCGATCCCCTTATAACGCATCAGATTCACAAATGCTCCCATAAAATTATTGTTGCTGTTTTTTATATTTTTCAAAGGCGGTAATAGGTACTCCATGATGATCACTGTTCCTCCTTCGTACTTATATACAGTTTTTATTGTATCGGAACAGATCATGAGAAATTATAAATATTGTGTGAATCGTGTTATTTCCTGTCTGAAATTCTTTTTTGATCAAAAAACATTCCCGGAGATTCATTTAAGCCCGGGATTTTAGTCTTTTATACCAAAAAAGGTGCGGCTGAAAAACGCGCACCTTTTCATGCAGATGACAGGACTTGAACCTGCACGGGGGTTTCCCACCAGAACCTAAATCTGGCGCGTCTGCCAATTCCGCCACATCTGCCTGCACTTCTCCTATCCTACCATTATATAAGAAGATTGTCAAATCCATTATAAGCCCAAAAACTTTCGTATCTTTTTCATGTTTTCCTTCGTCATACGGTATCCGTGCCAGTACGCCTTCTCTAACTTCTGCACGCTTTCTTCAAAACTGTTGATCGGATAATTTGGTCTTAAAATCAGGACTTTTCCCTCTTTTTCAAGTTCTTCACACCGTTTTATCGTCTCATTATAACGATCTGGCCGGGTCATGATTGCCTCCCGCATCGCCGGATATTTTCTGGCAAGAACCCGCGCACCGATCTTGTCATATTTGCCCAGACGTTTCACAAATCCTTTTGGCTGCGTAAGTATGACAAGGAGTTTTTCGCATCCATCCTCAAATGCCTGATCAATCGGAACCGGACTGGCAATCCCGCCATCATAATATTTTTCCTCCCCGATCTCGATCGCAGGGAAAAACAGCGGCATCGCACATGTGGCACGGAGCATCGTATACCGATCATCCATCTCTTTTCCATCCAAAAACTCCGCTTCCCCGGTCACAGCATTTGTCACGCCCACCATGCATTTTCCGTCATAGCGCAAAAATTCTTCTATATCAAATGGTATCAATTCATTGGGAATGTCCCCAAACACAAAGTCCAGTCCAAACAGACTCCTGCACTTGCGAAAATTTGACTTTCCCATATATCTCTTGTCATTCCGGTATTTCTGAACGATCTCAAGATTTCTCCCCTTTTGTTTTGAAAGATAGGAAACGCCATCTGAGATCCCCGCCGAAACCCCGATACAATATGGCATCATGACCTTTTCTGACAACAGCGCATCCATTACCCCTGAGCTGAAAATCGGACGAAACGTTCCGCCCTCCAATACTAATCCCTGCATACGATTCCTCATTTCCTTTCAGAACAGCCTGACGGCATCATTCATTCCTTCATATAACTTTAGTATGAGCGTATCACAAAATGCCAAACAAGTCAATACAAAAACTCTGTGATATGGTTTTAAAAACTACATTCGGCATTTTACAGTGCAAAAAGGGCAAAAAGACAGACCGAGAAACTCCCGGCCTGCCCAAAATCCACAACATATTTTCTTTTATGCTTGGTTCAGCGGTACATTCATTTTAATCCGCCCTCATCCTGAATCAGCAGTATGAGTTAAACAGCATCCCCGTATAGATCGATGACGCGTAAGCGTAGCCCGCATTCCCCTGACGCAGATGTGCGTAACTGAAAACCTTCTTTTCCACATATTCCATCGGATTCATGCTCATGTACTCACATTTATCCCTGAGACCCTTCATGAATTTTTCCGGAACATGGAACTCTTTCCCGTCTTCAATGCTCAGAAATCCATCCTCACCCACGGAAAATCCCGCCGCCCGAAGTTCATCTTCATGCGCCGATACAAGATTTCTCAACTCACATCCGGGACGCGAAGGTTTATTCTTCAGCATTCCATACTCATCACTGCGTTCAAGAAGCCGGTTGAACAGCTTCACCGTGTCCTCTGCATATTCTTTTGCCTCTTCCGGTTTTCCATCCAGCGTATTCTGCGCTGCCTCGCCCATCTCCATAGATATCTCCTTGACATCCAGTGCGTAGATCTGGGTATCCGGCGAAAGCTTGATCATGGCCAAAGGATTTGCATTGTTCAGGCTCACGATGCTCTTATATTTGTCTTTTAGTTCGCGCCGATTGTGTACATTTGTTTTGGGAGATACTTTGGGAAGATAACCTCCTATAAAATAATTGTACGCTTCAACCATGAAATCACCACCTTTACCTCCATGTAAAAGAAGTACAAAAATGCATAATATTATAAATGTATTATACTATAGAAGCGTCATTTTTGCAATATAAACTATCAACAAATTTTTTTCGATAAATCTATATGCTTTTTATTGATTTTTTCCACATTATGCTTTAAAATAGAATTACTGATTTTGATTAAATTTTAACAAAATATAATGAAAGGATGGTTTACAAAAAATGAGTAACATGCCAGAAATGAAAATCGGAATTGTTGCAGTGAGCCGTGACTGTTTTCCTGAGTCTCTCTCTGTAAACAGAAGAAAAGCTTTAGTAGAAGCTTATGCAAAGAAATATGATGCGGCAGACATCTATGAGTGTCCGGTCTGCATCGTTGAGAGCGAGATCCACATGGTACAGGCTTTGGAGGATATTAAAAAAGCCGGCTGTAACGCACTCTGCGTATATCTTGGAAATTTCGGCCCTGAAATCTCTGAGACACTTCTCGCAAAACACTTTGACGGGCCTAAGATGTTCATCGCTGCTGCCGAGGAATCCGGAAACAGCCTGATGGATGGCCGCGGAGACGCTTACTGCGGTATGCTCAATGCAAGCTATAACCTGAAACTTCGTAATGTAAAAGCATACATACCGGAATATCCGGTGGGAACTGCTGAGGGCTGCGCCGACATGATCCATGAGTTCGTTCCGATCGCACGCGCTGTCTATGCATTAAATAACTTAAAGATCATCAGCTTTGGGCCTCGCCCGCTGAATTTCCTTGCCTGCAATGCTCCGATCAAACAGCTTTACAATCTGGGTGTTGAGATCGAGGAAAATTCCGAGCTTGACCTTTTTGAAGCATTTAACAACCATGAGGGCGATGCAAGAATCCCTGATGTTGTAAAAGATATGGAAAAGGAGCTTGGCGCCGGCAATAAAAAACCGGAAATCCTCTCCAAACTCGCTCAGTACGAACTCACGCTTCTTGACTGGATCGAGGATCACAAAGGCTATCGGAAATACGTGGCTGTTGCCGGAAAATGCTGGCCTGCATTCCAGACGCAGTTCGGTTTCGTACCATGTTATGTGAACAGCCGCCTTACCGCAAAAGGCATTCCGGTTTCCTGTGAAGTAGATATCTATGGCGCTCTTTCTGAGTTCATCGGAACTGTAGTCAGCGAAGACACCGTTACTCTTCTCGATATCAACAACTCCGTACCACAGGATCTGTACGACGAGGATATCAAGGGCAAATATGCAAATTATACACTGAAAGATACGTTTATGGGCTTCCACTGTGGAAATACAGCATCGAGCAAGCTTTCCTTCTGCGAGATGAAATACCAGAAGATCATGGCTCGTTCTCTTCCGATCGAAGTTACAAACGGAACTCTCGAGGGAGATATCGTTCCGGGAGATATTACTTTCTTCCGTCTCCAGAGTACCGCAGATGCTAAGCTCCGTGCTTACATCGCGCACGGTGAAGTACTTCCTGTCGCTACAAGAAGTTTTGGTGCGATCGGTATCTTTGCAATTCCGGAAATGGGCAGATTCTACCGCCACGTACTGATCGAGGGCAATTATCCTCATCACGGTGCGGTTGCATTTGGACATTTTGGAAAGACATTATATGAAGTATTTAAATACATCGGCGTTGATGTAAATGAAATCGGATACAATCAGCCGGCAGGCGTTCGTTATCCGACAGAAAATCCATTTGCCTGATGTAACTTATCACTTACAGACTTAACACGGTGGCGTCATCGTGTTCACTGCCAGCGGCCACGGGATCGGCATTACCGCCCTTGCGGGCCGCTGCTTTTCTTTTCTGAAAAATTAAAGGAGGACTTTTACATGTATTACATAGGTGTTGACCTCGGTACCTCTGCTGTCAAACTTCTTCTTATGGAAGCAGACGGAACCATCAAAAATATCGTATCAAAAGAATATCCGTTATCATTCCCAAATCCGGGATGGTCTGAGCAGAGTCCGGAGGACTGGTGGAACGCTGTCGTCAGCGGGATCAAAGAACTGACAGACGGTTTTGACGCATCTCAGGTAGCCGGAATCAGCTTTGGCGGACAGATGCACGGTCTTGTGATCCTTGACCAGAACGACAATGTGATCCGCCCGGCGATTCTCTGGAATGACGGACGTACAACAAAAGAGACCAACTATCTGAATGACGTGATCGGCAAAGACAAACTCTCCCAGTATACAGCAAATATCGCTTTTGCCGGATTTACTGCCCCGAAAATTCTCTGGGTAAAAGAAAATGAACCGGATAATTTTGCTAAGATCGCTAAGATCATGCTTCCAAAAGATTACATCGCATACAAGATGACCGGTGTGCATAGCTGCGACTACTCCGACGCTTCCGGTATGCTTCTGATGGACGTAAAAAATAAATGCTGGTCAAAAGAAATGATGGAAATCTGTTCTGTCAAAGAGGAACAGCTTCCAAAATTGTTCGAGAGCTATGAGATCACCGGCCCGCTCACAAGCGAGGCTGCTTCGGAACTCGGTCTCACCACTTCCTGCCAGATCGCAGCAGGCGCCGGAGACAATGCCGCTGCCGCTGTCGGAACTGGAACAGTCGGCGATGGCGGATGTAATATTTCCCTCGGAACTTCGGGAACGATCTTTATCTCAAGCAAAGAGTTTGGCGTGGACAAATTCAATGCCCTCCATTCCTTTGCACATGCTGACGGAAACTACCATCTGATGGGATGTATGCTGAGCGCTGCTTCCTGCAACAAATGGTGGATGGATGAGATCATCGGCACAAAAGATTATCCGGCTGAGCAGAAACCGATCACGGATGACAAACTCGGGGAAAACAACGTCTACTACCTTCCTTATCTGATGGGCGAGCGCTCTCCGCACAATAACCCCGATGCCCGCGCCCTGTTCATCGGAATGTCGATGGATTCCACAAGAGCCGATATGACACAGGCTGTATTGGAGGGTGTGGCATTTGCGATCCGTGATTCTTTTGAAGTTGCCAAAGATCTTGGCATCCAGATCACAGAGACAAAAATCTGTGGCGGCGGTGCGAAAAGCCCTCTCTGGAGGAAGATCATTGCAAATGTATTAAATATCAAAGTAAACATCATTGAGAGCGAGGAAGGCCCCGGTCTCGGCGGCGCTATGCTGGCTGCTGTCGCATGCGGGGAATATTCTTCTGTGGAGGAAGCCGCTAACAAGATCGTCAAAGTGATCGATTCGGTAGAGCCGGATCCTGCACTTGCTGCGAAGTATGATGCGAAGTATGGGAAGTTTAAGGAGATCTATCCTACGGTGAAGGGGCTGTATGATACGTTGAAGGCGTAGGATGGGGTGAAATAAGTTACTCTGGGCGGGGGTGTCCTGATAATAAAATGAAAGTATTGGGGTAGCCTCTGGGCGGGGTCTCCTGACAATAAAATGAAAGTATTGGATAGCCTCTGGGTGGGGTCTCCTGATAATAAAAGAAAGTCTCTGACAACACACTTGCGTTCTCGAAATCACGCAGTGGTACTGAGGGGCAAAATACGCCCCTCTAGTACCAGCGGATTCCGAAGGTTGTCTGAGGCTTTCTTTTATTGTCAGGAGACTATCCGCTCAGGGAGCGTCCGATTTATCCCATCCTTATCCGACAAGTTCACTTTCAAAAATGTTTTAAGGTTGTCTGCAATGTTTTCCTGTTGTCAGAAATTCTCTAGCCAGATTTTTTCTCATACTTTTTCTAAAATTTTTTCAATTTTCTCTTCAATTCTCTCTTCAAATTTTTTCCAAATCCCCCAAACTTTTCCTCAAATCCCCCAAAAATTTCTCATACATCCCCCAACTTTTTTCTCCCTTTCCCTTCTTCTCCCCACCCCAAATGTCTTAAGAGTGTACAAATTGTCCACTCTTATCCAGACCCAGTTTTTTCCATTTTTGCCTCAACTCTACACTTCACAGAATATTAAATATCTGATTTTCTTTCCTCTACAGTGTATTTTTCGCCATTTTTGTCATAGGGTTATAACCCTTAAGACATCGGTTTCCCCGAAAAAAGCGGCCTCCAAGAAGCTCCGCTGGACATCGAGCAAAAATTCGGTTGC
>JAMPFC010000056.1 GCA_023664685.1 Roseburia sp.
CGTCAGCGAATATTATCTTACCAAAATAATCCGCATTTGTCAACACTTTTCTTGATTTTTTTTAATATTTTTTTATAAATATTTTATATATCACCACAAGCAGCCTATTTTCAGAGGTTCTCTCAGTCTAAATGGATTCCTTTCAGGAGTCCCGCCAGAGATGTCGTCGCCTCTCCCTCCGTATATCCGAGCGGAGTATTCTCCTCCGGCTCTTCTCCGCCCTGTTCCAGTTCCGGCGCAATATCTTCCGCTTCTTTCATACTAAGACGGATTTTCCCATCATTTACATCAAGCACCTTAACTTTAACCTTCATCCCAAGCTTCACTACCTCTTTGGGTGATTTTAAAAATTTATTGCAAATCTGGGAAATGTGAACGAGACCCGTCAGGTCTTCTCCAAACTCTACAAAACATCCATAGGATTCAATTCTCGTCACAGTTCCTTCTGTGATAAATCCTTTCTGCAATGCATTCAGCTTTGCCTCATGGGTCTTCGCAGCCTCCTCCCTTGCCACCTCTTTTGCTGAGAGTACAAGTTTATCCGCGGTTTCATCCGCAGTGATAACACATACTTTTAACATTTTCCCCACATAATCTTCCAACTCCTCCTGCTCCACATAAGAAAGAGCGAGCTGAGATGCCGGAATAAATCCCCGTATGCCTTCTACATATGCTGTCACACCGGAAGGAACGACACTTTTTACCCGTGTCTCATAAATCTGGTGTCTCTCCATCGCATCTCTTAAAAGCTCCCAGCTTTCTGCCGCCCTTGCCTGTTTGAGCGACAAAACCGTTCTCCCCTGCTCATCCTCATACATCACTACAGCTTCCAATACGTCACCCACCCTTATTTCATCCATTGCATGGAAATCCGGATCATCACTGTACTCACTTCCGGGAATCACTCCCTGCGAAAAAGACTGCAGGTCAACAATAACCTCCTCTTCCTCTACAGATACCACGGTTCCCCTGACCACATCTCCCTCTTTATATGTCACAAAAGAAGCGTTGATTTCATCTTCAAAATCTGCCATTGTTTCCTGCGGCATTTCCACTTTCTTTTCTTCACTCATATTTTGTCCACCTCGCCTTTCTATAATTATATAGCAGTCATATCGGTCAATCGATCAGCAAGTGCAGCAAACTCGGGAAGTCCTAGTTTCTCTCCCCGGATACTGGCGTCAAATCCCGCTTTTTTTATCGCCGCTGCCGCCTGCTCTTTGGAAAATGATAGTTCACTGCTATTTGCGATTCCATTTTGCAGCGTCTTTCTGCGTTGGTTAAACGAAGCACGGATCAGGCGAAACATAAGCTTTTCGTCTTTTACCTCCACCGGCGTCTTTGCCAGACAATCCAAACGGATCACAGCACTTCCTACATTTGGCCTCGGTATAAAACAATTTGGCGGCACAAATGCCGCAATGTATGGTTCCGCATAATACTGGACAGCCAGAGACAGCGCCCCGAAATCCTTGCTCCCCGGCTCTGCCCGCATCCGGTCAGCCACTTCTTTTTGCACCATGACTGTCACATTATCGAGGGGAACATGGCTCTCAAACAATTCCATGATAATTGGCGTTGTAATATAATATGGCAGATTTGCTACTACTTTGATCGGCCGCCCTTCATTATACGTATCTGCAATCTGCTGAATATCCTGTTTTAAAATATCTCCCTGAAGAACATTTACATTTGAATAAGAAGATAATGTCTCCTGCAAGATCGGGATCAGTTTCTTATCAATCTCCACCGCCAGAACATGTCTGGCATGCTCGCACAAATATTGTGTCAGCGTTCCAATGCCCGGGCCAATTTCTAAGACAAAATCATCCTTTGTAATCCTCGCCGCATCAACGATCTTTTCCAATACATGCAGGTCGATCAAAAAGTTCTGTCCAAACTTTTTCTTAAACTGAAAACCATGTTTTTTTAAAATTCCGATCGTCTCCTGCGGGTTACTAAGTTTTTCCATTTCATTCCTCTTGTTATTTTTCTGTAATTCCGTACAACTTTCTCGCATTCTCCTCTGTCACACGAATCACTTCTTCTGTTGTCATCCCTTTGATGCGGGCAATTTCATCTGCCACATAAAAAAGATTGGAAGAATCATTGCGCTTTCCCCTGTTTGGTTCCGGCGAAAGATACGGGCAGTCCGTTTCCAGTACGATATGTTCGATCGGCAATGCCTCCACCGTCTCTTTCAGCTTCCTTCCATTTTTAAAGGTTACTACACCGCCAACTCCGATGTAATATCCCATTTTCACATATTCCTGCGCCATCTCTTTTGAATAAGAGTAACAATGGATCACACCGCCGCACTCGAAAGCTTTCGTTTTTTGGATCATTTTCATCGTATCTTCGGCAGCATCCCGGCTGTGAAATATAATTGGCAGATTTATTTCTTTTGCCAATGCGATCTGTTTTTCAAACCAGACCTTCTGCACAGAAGGAGCCGGTTCTTTCCAATGATAGTCCAGCCCGATCTCGCCGATCGCCACTACTTTTTTATCCGACGAGCGATCACGGAGCCACTCAATATCCGACTCTTTCATCTCTCCGGTCTCTGTTGGGTGGACTCCGATCGCAGCGTATATATTTTCATGTGTATGCGCGATCTCAAGCGCCGCTTTACTCGTGGCGATATCCGCCCCCACTGTGACGATCATTCCAATCCCCTGCTCTGGAAACCGGCGGAATAATTCTTCCCTGTCCTCATCAAACGCTTTGTCGTCGTAGTGGCTGTGAGTGTCAAAAATCATGTTTGTTTCCTCCATAAGCAGAAGCCAGTCTTGTCAACTTATCTCTGCCCCTGCTGGCATATCACGCTCAGGAGTTAAAAGGGAGAGGTTTCCCTCTGCGTCCTCGGCGCACAAAAGCATTCCCTCTGAGACAACACCGGCAAGCTTGGCGGGTTTCAGATTCACAAGAACCATAACTTTCTTACCCAGCATTTCTTTCGCAGAATAATTGGATTTGATTCCCGAAACGATCTGTTTTACCTCGCTGCCGATCCGCACCTGAGAACACAAAAGTTTTCTTGAGTTCTTTACCTCTTCGCAGGAAATGATTTCGCCGACCTGAAACTGCATCTTCATAAAATCATCAAATGTAATTTCTTCCTTTGCTTCGATATCAATTACATTTTCCGGAGTTCCGACGACCACATCTGCTCCCGGAACATCGGAGTCCACATTTTCTGCCGCCTGCTTTTCTTCGATTTTCTTCATAAATTCTTCCACATCCATTCTGGTAAACAAGATCTCAGGCTTATCGATCACTTTTGTCCCTGACGGATAATCCCCTGCCTTGAGGTCACTGAGCGCTGACTTTTCTGCTCCGATCCACGCAAGGATTTTTTCTGAAGTTTCCGGCATAAAAGATTCTAACAGCGTCGCACCCACACGGATCCCGTCCATCAGGTTATACAAAACCGTCGCAAGACGTGGTTTTGTGGAATCGTCTTTTGCAAGCACCCAAGGCATCGTCTCGTCGATGTACTTATTGCAGCGTTTAAATAAGGTAAAGATTTCCGTAATGGCATCCGCCACGCGAAGTTTATCCATCTTTTCCTCTACTTTACCGGACGCTGCATTGATCACGTTTTTCAGGTCTTCATCAACCGGCTCTGTCACAGCGGTATCCTTCACCACACCATCAAAATATTTATTGGACATGGAAATTGTCCGGTTCACAAGATTGCCGAGCGTATTTGCCAGATCGGAGTTCATTCTCTCAACCATCAATTCCCACGTCACCACGCCATCATTTTCGAATGGCATCTCATGCAGCACAAAATAGCGGACTGCGTCCACGCCAAATTCTTCGACCATATCATCTGCATAGAGAACATTTCCCTTGCTCTTACTCATCTTTCCGTCATTCTGCAAGAGCCACGGATGCCCAAAAATCTGCTTTGGCAGCGGCAGTTCAAGCGCCATAAGAATGATCGGCCAGTATATTGTATGGAAACGGAGAATATCTTTTCCAATCAAATGAAGATCCGCCGGCCAGAATTTCTCAAACAGCTCATCACCCTCACCGTCCACATCATATCCCAAGCCGGTAATATAATTGCTGAGAGCATCCACCCACACATAAACAATATGCCCCGGATCAAAATCAACGGGAACTCCCCATGTAAAACTCGTTCGCGACACGCACAAATCCTGAAGTCCCGGAAGGAGAAAATTGTTCATCATCTCATTTTTGCGTGACTCCGGCTGAATAAATTCCGGATGTGTATTGATGTGTTCGATCAGCCTGTCCTGATATTTACTCAATTTGAGGAAATATGCCTCTTCTTTCGCCGGCTGGCACTCTCTCCCGCAGTCCGGGCATTTCCCATCGACAAGCTGTGACGGTGTAAAGAAGGACTCACATGGCGTACAATACATTCCCTCATAATTTCCTTTATAGATGTCACCCTTTTCATAGAGTTTTTTGAAAATCTTCTGCACTTGTTTTTCATGGTCGTCATCCGTCGTCCGGATAAATTTATCATACGACGTATTCATCAAATCCCAAATTCTATGAATCTCTGTTGAGACACGATCCACATACTCCTTTGGTGTGATGCCTGTCTCACTGGCTTTCAACTCGACCTTCTGTCCGTGTTCATCGGTTCCTGTCTGGAACCTCACATCATATCCCTGACTTCTTTTATATCTTACGATCGCATCAGCAAGTACGATTTCATACGTGTTGCCAATGTGGGGTTTGCCTGATGTATAGGCAATGGCTGTTGTCAAATAATAGGGTTTCCCTGCCATAAATATCTTTCCTCCGTTTCTCATTTCCTTCTATTTTAGTGGGTACATCACAAATTGTCAATAGGCGGCATTTTGCAACATCGCAATTTCCTCTTTGTATGGCGGCGTGGATTTCTTCGGATCATTTTCATCTTTTATATATGGTGTCTCAAGGATTTTCGGGATATGGGCGAAGCGCTCATCCGATACAACTTTCAAAAGTGTCTCAAACCCGATGCTTCCCTTTCCGAGATTTTCATGCCGGTCTTTGTGTGCGCCAAGCGGATTCTTGCTGTCGTTGATGTGAAAAACTGCGATCTGATCCAAACCGATCACCTCATCAAACTTCTGCATGACCCCCTCATAATCATTCACAATATCATAACCAGCGTCATTCACATGGCATGTGTCGAAACACACACGGAGCTTCTCCGGATATTTGACACCATCATAGATCGCTTTCAATTCTTCAAATGTTCTGCCAATCTCGCTTCCCTTGCCTGCCATCGTCTCAAGGGCAATATTGACAGGCATATCCGGACTCATCACCAGATCCAGTCCCTTTATGATCTGTGCGGTTCCCGCTTCAACTCCCTCTCCTACATGGGAACCCGGGTGTAGGACTAACACATCCGACCCCATCGCCGCTGTCCGTTCTAGCTCAATACCAAGAAACTCTACTGCGATTTCAAACGTCTCCGCCTTGACTGTATTTGCCAGATTGATAATGTAGGGAGCATGTACAACAAATGTCTGGATTCCATTTTCCTCCATGCACTTTTTAGCCGCCTCAATGTTCAACTCCTCGATCTTTTTGCGTCTCGTATTCTGTGGCGCTCCGGTATATACCATAAAAGTATTCGCGCCATACGACAATGCCTCTTTCACCGAATTTAACATCATATCTTTTCCACTCATTCCGACGTGTGAACCCAATAAATACATTTTATTTTTCCTCCATTCCGGGAACATTTTCCCATTTCGTTTTTTAACTTTCTCACTCATCTTCCTTTATAAATGTTTCTGGCGCTTGATCGAGAATCTTCAGGCTATACTTATCAATTCCGTCACAGGCAAGCCATACCTCTTCCCCACTGTCTTCTTCGTCAATCTCACTCAGGTGGACATAAAGATACGACTCGTCTAGCCAAATTTTCCATTCACAATACTTGATATCCTCCAATGTTACTTTTTTCCCGGCAACACGGAACTCTGACTTATCCAATATCTTCTTGATATCCTTATCCGCTAAAAAGGTCAGAGCTTTCTCCATTCCCGGTTTCCATACCTTAACTGCTGTTTTATCATCCTCCTGAATATCCCAATCCGTTTCACATTGAAAAAAGAACGCTTCCTGACTACAAACATAGTCCAATACGGTATAGAAAGCTTCGTCATCACCACCTAACTCCTGAATTTTATAAAATGCATTAGATGAAAGCGGCTGCACATAAATGCCCGCATTTTCCTTAGTTGTCATTTCTTCATCACAGTATAAAAGCATGTTTTCTCCGACAGCCCCTAGCCATCTGGAGCCATTTCCCTGACTCTGCTGTGGTGAACCTTCCGCAAATGTCATCCACTCCTTTTTCTTCATATCATATTTACAATATGTACTGGCTTTCGCACCGCCTCCGCTTTCATTATAATATACATAATCGCCAAGCACATAAATGTTATCAAAGATCCCATTCTCCGACAAAAATAAAAATTCTTCGCTTTCAAACAAAATATCATCGCAGCCGTCTTTTTTCTGGATCGGCGCCCGCCAGAGTTTGACATTCGCCGGCGTCTTTTTCTCCCATCTGGTATAATACAGCCACTCATCGTCTACATACCGCACTGAGACAATATCCGCTCCCTTTCGCTCCACCTCGAAATTCCGTATCTTCGTCCCATCCAACCGGCACTGGACGATGACATTGGAATATTCCTCTCCCGTCTGCTTATACAAATTCGTACGATTTGAATTAGAGGACTTCATTGTAAATCCTTTTGTCGTTTGCTTGACGTCATCCTTCTCCTGCTTAAGCGCAGTTCCGGATACCGCTCCGGCAGAGACTGCATCCGAATTTCCTAATTCTGTCTGACTGCCTGTGGAAACACCCCCGCAGCCGGTCAGGGCAATAGCCGCCAGACTACATAAAAAAATGTTTTTATATTTCATGCTTACTCCTCCGAAAAAAATTCCTTCACAACCTGCTCAAGCGCCGCCTGATCCTCCGCCGCCATCAATTCTCTTGAAGAGTGCATCGCAAGCACCGGAACGCCCAGATCGACAATTTTCATCGGCATATATTTGGAAGCGATCGCACCGAGTGTCCCGCCCTGTGTCGCATCCGAGCGGCTCGCAAATTTCTGATAGGGAATATCCGCATTTTCCATAAGCATCATCAAGCTTGCGATCGCCGCACTGTCTGTCACATAATTCTGCCCTCCGGAGCGTTTGATGACAACCCCTTTTCCCAACGGGTTTTCATTTGTTGGATCTGCCTTCTCTGGCTTATTGGGGTGAAATCCGTGCGCCACATCAAGCGATAACGCAAACCCATTTAGAATTGCTGCCTTTGCCGCCTCTAAAGATACCCCGAGGGAAGCGTATAATTTTTCAATGACAGCGGATAAAAGGATCGAATCTGCCCCCTGTCTGGTTCTGCTGCCAATCTCTTCATTATCAAAAAGCAAAATCCCATTGATTCCATACTGCCGCACAGTGCTACTCGTAATTCCCTGCAGGCAGGCTTCTACGGATGTGATATTGTCCAGTCTGGGAGCTGATATCATCTCCTCTTTCATGCCGAGCAGATCACCGGCATCACAATTATACAAATATAACTCATAATCCAAAATCTCCGAAACAGATACATTCAGCCTTCTTGCAAGCATGTCGCAAAAAAATGCTTCATCCAGCTCTTCTCTCCCAAGACAGGCGAGCGGTTCCAGATCCGTCTGCCGGTTCAGCTCCACCCCTTTATTTACGTCCCGGTTCAGATGGATCGCCAGATTCGGGATCGTAAACAATGGCTTTTTCATATCGATAATACGCACTTCCGGCTCAAATACCTGATCAGATTTAATGACGACCTTTCCAGCCGCCGAGAGCGGGCGGTCGAGCCACGTATTCAGAATCGGCCCGCCATAAACTTCTACATTTAATTTCCCGTACCCATGCGATGTTATCTCCGGCCGACTTTTTACATACAGGCAGGGATGGTCAGTGTGCGCTGCCGCCAACCGAAGCATCTGTTTTGGCTCCGCCGCCTGTTCTGCCTCAAATCCATCACCAACCGAAAATGCATATACCGTCGAATCATTGACATTTACAAAATAACTGCCACCCGGTTTGATCTCCCACTTCACATCTGTAAGGCTCCGTTTTTCAAATCCATTTTCCTCCAGTGTACGAACCGCCTCGGCCGCTGTCGTAAAACTGCATGTCGAAACGGAGATCCGGTTCAACAGCCGGTCTGCTGTCTGTGTCGTTGTCTCCATCATTCCCTCATTTCCGCAGGACAAATACCTGCCTTTACTTTACTGATAGTATGTATTATTGTAAATTATAAAATACTTTTTTACAAGAGTGAATAAAAAAGAAAAGGATGGTTATACTTTTTTATGTACCAATGATAAAGTTAAAATACTTATCCTCCCCCTTATAGGCCACAGAAGTGGCAACCCCCATCTCCAGTGACAACGTTGCCGCCGGAGATGGGGGTTTTAATATATGATCGGTTAATCTGCTAAACTCTCAGCAAAAAAATTTTGTAATTTCTCGACAAAAATCTGTAGTATAATTTATGAAAGCAAAAATCACCTGTGTATACACAACTAATTTTAAAATTAACCCGGTCTTTTTACTAATAACAGTTACAGTGGTGCCACAAACAGCACCACTGCATGAGAAGAAAATGATACTTATAAAGAGCTTTGCTTAACCCATTGTGGCGGCTTTCCCACCGGGAGAGACACCACCTCTGCTATTCGCCTTTCTATTTAGATGCTTTCCTCTTTTTTTCATTGAGGCAAAGATTGCCTGAAGTACAATGAAAAAACATAAAAGAGCCGATAATACAATACGAACCCACCAACTAGAGAGTGTTCCACCTGTCGTAATTAGACTGGTAATCGTTCCTTTGATCAGCACTCCAAAAGTCGTTCCTACCACCGTTCCCACACCTCCAGAAAGAAGTGTACCTCCAATTACCGCAGCGGAAATTGCATCCATTTCCAGTCCCTTTGCCTGCTCCACAAATCCAGCACAACTGTTGAGGCAGAAAAGAAAACCACCTAATCCGGCGAGAAACCCATCCAAAAGATACGCTTGGAATTTTGTCCTGCGCACATTCAGTCCCATCATCAAAGCACTCTGCTGATTGCCACCGATAGCAAACAGTTTTCGACCAAATTTTGTATATTTTAACATAATTGCAATCAGTACCACCACAATCAGAGCAATCACCACAGAAGGATAAATATATGCAGCCTGAAAGACTCCCCGACGGTTTGTTGTTCCAAACGGAAGCTTGATCTGATAAGTTGCCCACGACTGAAACAACTCATTTTTTATCGAGATCATATCTGTACTGATAACTGCTGTCAACCCCCGTCCCAGAAACAGGCCCGCCAATGTAACAATAAACGGTTGTATTTCCAGATAAGCAATTAGATACCCCTGCAGACATCCAAACAGTAAACCAATACCGATCGAAACTGCTACTGCTATAAAAGGACTCATCCCTTTATTTTCCATTGCGTAGGCACTTGCCATACAAACCAATGCTGTCACAGATCCAACTGAGATATCAATGCCACCAGTAATCATGACAAGAGTCATTCCACAGCCAATTACAATCAAACCAGCGTTAGAGATAAACAGGTTTAAAAACATCTGAGGCTTTGCAAATCCCTTATCTGCAAAAATGATCATTCCGGCTATGTACATCGCCACAAACAATACAATTGTAATGATAAAAAGAAATGTATTATTACTGAACCGTCCCCCTGTAAGTTCTTTTACTTTACCTGTCTTTTTCATCAGCGCTCACCTCCTGTCCCTGATCCGGTCGCAACCTTTGTCATCCGTCTTTTTGCCTTTACATTCTGAATAAACTTTTTATATACCGGACTCTGGAATACAACGATAATTATAACAACGATCGCTTTATAAATCGGCAACTGATCTGCCGATACACTCATTGCATACAATGTAGTCGTTAATGCCTGAATCGTATAAGAACCGATTACTGATCCCATAAGACTAAACTTACCACCTCCAAGAATATTTCCTCCAAGAGCAACCGCTAGGATCGCATCCATCTCCAGATTCAGACCTATGTTATTCGCATCAGCCGAATAAATTCGACTTGACGCCACAACCCCTGCTACTCCTGCCAATACACCACAGATAACATATGCCAAAAATTTAATCCTTGTAGAATTAAGACCAACCAAACGCGAAGCATGACTATTTACACCTACAGACTCAATATACATGCCAAGTGCTGTCTTATTTAAAACCAGATAAGCAACAATTACAGTCCCCGCCGCAAAAAGAATCGGTGTTGGAAAAATCCCAACATATCCCCCTATGACCCGGTACGAGTCGACACGTACATATGTGATTTGTCCTTGTGTAATCAGCTGGGCAATTCCGCGCCCTGCTGTAAAGAGAATCAGCGTAGCCACCATCGGCTGAATATTTAATCTGGCAACTAAAAAACCATTAAATACTCCGCAAAGACCTGCCGCAAGAACCGCCGCTAATATAGCAAGAATAATCGGAGCTGCCAATGTAGTAGTACTTACCTGTCCACCTGACAAGATTTGGCAACATACAGCAGCCGCAACAGCCATGACTGCCCCAACGCTAATGTCCTGTCCGCCGGATGCCGCTGTAACCAACGTCATTCCAACTGCCAGAATTACTAACTCTGACCCACGGTTGATCACATCAATCAGATATCCGTATAAAACATGATTCCGAATTGAAATATTAAAAAAATCCGGCGTCCGTATCACATTCACAAGCAATACGATGAAAAGACAGACAATCGGCATAAACAAGTGGTGTCTCGTAATTTTATGAATATTAAATCCACCTTTTTTTGTCTCACTCATTGTTTTTGTCACCTCCTGCGATTGCTTTCATGATAGACTCTTGTGATAAATTTTCACCTTCAATTTCTCCTACCTTACTGCCATCTCGCAATACAGCCATTCGGCTACAGGTCCGCAGCATTTCTTCAATCTCTGATGAAATAAATGTAATTGCCCTTCCCTCATCTGCCAACTGCAAAACCAATTTCTGGATTTCTGTCTTTGTTCCGACGTCAATTCCACGAGTCGGCTCATCCAAAATCAGGTATTCTGGATTTGTAAGCAGCCATCTAGCAATGATCACCTTCTGTTGGTTCCCTCCAGAAAGACTCTTAACTGGCGTCTCCCGGCTCGCTGTTTTTATTTGCAACAGCTTAATATATTTATCTGCAAATTCTTCCATCTGCCTGCGGCTCAAAAGTTTAAACATTCCTTTCTTTGCCTGAAGAGCAATGATTATATTTTCCCTGACAGACAGATCAGCAATGATGCCTTCTTTTTTTCGATCCTCCGGAAGATAAGCCATTCCCTGTTTCATGGCATCTAACGGAGTATTTATTTTTACTTTTTTTCCATTTACTTTCAACGTTCCGGTATCTGCACGATCTGCTCCATACAGTGTCCGGACAAGTTCGGAACGCCCAGACCCCAAAAGTCCTGTCATACCGACAACTTCTCCTTTATTGATAATAAGATCAAACGGCTTAATTGTTCCTTGATGACTGATTCCCTCTGCCTCGATCAACGGCTCCGTCTTTTTATTGCTGTTCCGATGCTCACTCTTGATATCCGCCAAATCATCAAAATCCTTCCCCATCATCTTTGAAACTAACTGAACACGCGGAAGTTTTTCGATCTCATACTCACCTACCAATGTGCCATTGCGAAGTACTGTAATCCGATTACATACCGCATATACCTGCTCTAGAAAATGGGTTACAAAAATAATTCCAACTCCCTCCGATCTTAGTTTTCTCATTAGTGTGAATAATTTCTCTACCTCTTCATCATCCAGAGACGATGTCGGTTCATCCAAAATCAAGACACGGCACTTCATATCAACTGCCCTTGCGATTGCAATCATCTGTTGAATCGCAATCGAACAATCATCCAAATTTTGTGTTGGCGAAACATGAATATCTAAATCTTTTAAAACCTTCGCTGATCTGCGGTTCATCGTCTTCCAGTCAATCATTCCAAACTTTCTCGGCTCTCGTCCGATAAACAGATTCTCTGCCACTGTCAGATTTGGGCAAAGATTAACCTCTTGATACACCGTACTGATTCCGTTATTCTGCGCTTCCTGCGGAGAGTGATTGATAATCGGATCAGGGGTTCCTGACATCCGGATTTCTCCGGTCTCAAAATCATGTACCCCTGTCAGCACCTTGATCAATGTCGACTTTCCAGCTCCATTTTCTCCCATGAGCGCATGAATTTCGCCTTCGCGGAGTTTAAAATCCACATTGGATAACGCCTTTACACCGGGGAAAGTTTTGCTGATGTTCTTCATAGTTAATACGATATTCTCACCCATTTTTTCCCTCCTTTTTGCCCACTATGGGCTTTATGTCTAAAAAATGAGGTGTGCCACCCGATACTTCTCACTGCATGACACACCTCTGGCAAGTTTATCCCTATAATCAATACTTACGCTGTCCAATTACCTCGTCTGTCACTACTGTTACCGGATATTCTGTACCATCAACCGTAACAGATTTTACCGTATCATCATGAGCAAACATTTCTTCATCTACATATGCCTGTTTTTCTGGTGTCTCACCATTTTCCAACTGCTCAATGATTTTCTCCACACGAGGTCCGTGAAGTGGATTACACTCCGTGTTTAATGTGATCCTGCCATCTTTTACCTCTTTCAGTCCTGCATTTGTACTGTCAAATGAAAAGATCATCATATCACCATCTGCACCCACGGAATATCCTGCTGCCTTAATTGCATCAATTGCTCCAAATGCCTCATTATCATTCTCGCAGTAAACGACATCAATATCTTTTTTGTATTTTTTTAGGAAAGACTCCATAACTTCCTGACCTTTAGTCTGTGTAAATTCGCCGGTCGTCTTGTCTAACAGATTCCAACTATTTGCAGATACTCCCTCCTCAAGACCTTTGGTACGTCCAATCTGAGCGGAGGCACCAATCGTACCTTGAATGTCAACA
Source organism: Roseburia sp. (assembly GCA_023664685.1). GTDB lineage: Bacteria > Bacillota > Clostridia > Lachnospirales > Lachnospiraceae > Eubacterium_F. Next base: position 13,026 of record JAMPFC010000056.1, read on the forward strand.
ATCTTAGCCGCATCTGTCTTACCCTTAGCTTCCAAATAAGCTTTCAGATAAGCAGCCGCTTTCTTCCCCTCCAATTCAAAGTTGGATCCAACCCATGCTGTGTAAAGGTCCTCCGATTTCACATCTACCATACGATCTACAATGATAACCGGAATCCCAGCATCCTTTGCCTCCTGAAGTACAGTGTCCCATCCAGTTTCTGTAACCGGAGCAAGCACAATGTAATCAACATCCTGCTGAATAAAATTTCGGATTGCTGACAACTGGTTTTCTTGCTTCTGTTGAGCATCATCAAAAATCAGTTTATAGCCATTTGCTTCTGAAAAAGTTGTTTTCATAGATTCTGTGTTAGCAGTACGCCAGTCTGATTCGGCTCCCACCTGCGAGAACCCAACTGTAATCACACCATCCGAAGAAGTATCCGAAACCGAATCACTTCCTGTATCATTTCCCCCTTCTGATCCTCCGCAGGCAGTCAAGGAAAATGCCATTACTGCTATTAACATTCCTACCATTAATTTTTTCAAAATTTCTTTCTTCATGCTTTAACCCTCCTACTCAAAATTTTAAATTTAAGTGCTACTTTATTCTGTAATTAATCATATGAAAAAATAACCCAAAACACAATAAAGATTCTTCGGATTATTTTTCAAAATTTTATGCTATTGTTTCAAATAAGTTGATTTTTTTAAGACCAAAGTTTATTTTTCTAAGCATTCGGCAGTTGACCGGCATTATCATCTAACTGTTGGTCAGATATTTCCCGCTCAAACGGTAACCATACCTCGATGCGTGTTCCTTTCCCATATACGCTATCAATCTGAAGTCCATAACAATCTCCAAATCTAAGGCGGATCCGTTCATTAACATTATATAAGCCATAAAAATCATTCTCATTTTTTTCTTTATGGAGCAGCCCCTTCCGTATCTGAGATAGACGTTCCGATGTCATCCCAATTCCATTATCCTCTACTGTCAATACGCAGTAATTCTCATCCCGTCTGCCTGACACCCTGATCATCCCTCTCTCCCTCTTATGCTTAATCCCATGATAAAGCGCATTTTCCACAAGCGGCTGCAAGGTAATCCTTGGAATCTGACAACAATTCAATTCAGCCGGAATCCGAATATCATACTCAAGAATATCCAGATAACGTACTTTTTGAATTTCCAAATAACTGAGAATATGTCTGGTTTCCAAAGAAATCAACACCGTATCTTTCCCATTATTCAACGAAACACGAAAAAATTCGGTCAAACGCTGTACCATATGGATTACCGCGTCTTTGTCCCCAGCCTCAGCCATCCAAATAATCGTATCAAGTGTATTATAAAGGAAATGTGGATTGATCTGCATTTGAAGAATTTCAAGTTCTGCCTCCCTGAGACTTGTCTGATCTTGCGTCACACGATTGATGAGAGAAGCGATTTTTTCAATCATAACATTTAAAGAATCACCAAGTCCTTTTAATTCGATCCCATGCCTGATATGCGCCCTCACTGTCAGGTCACCTCCCGCAACCCGTTCTGTAATTCTGCTTAGTTCATAAATCGGCTTGGTCACAGTCCGAGGAAATATAATTATTATGAGTATAGTCAGGGCTATTACAAACACGAAAATCACACTGCTGATTATAATCATTTGAATCGTCATCTGCTGCATCTCACTATAAATGATAGCGCCCTGTTTATTTTCATAATATAAAATTTCCAGAATACTTTCTTGAATACAGGCAGTTACCGACTGAATATCTCGTTCCCATATTTGCTGGTTCTCGTCATACATCCCCCCTTTTAACATATTCTGTCGTATCTGCTCTGTATATTTTTCCAGTTTATCCAAATATTTTCCTGTGACCACAATCCTTTGTATGCTTTCCTTATTCTCACTCCGGTTTCTGACCTGCGAAATAATCCGTCTTGCACTTGCAATATCTTCAATCGGTTTCTGGCTGTCATATGTTTTATTACCAATAATGACCAGATAAATCTTATAATCATAATTTTTTTTAAAATCAATGCTAAACTCACTGATAATTGAAGTATTTCTTACCGCCCTACTATAATGTTCATTATACTGTAACACATTATAAAACCATGCTCCAAAAAGTATCATCATCGGAACCAATATTGCCAAAAAGACTACACTAATCTTGTTTCTCATCGGAAGATTACGATACCAGTTGATAATCGGCGTCAATGCCCTTTTTATTTTTCTCCGGATTCCCTTTTTCATACGCTTCCTCCCCGTTCTCTGTACTGCATAGGCGTACATCCCTGATTTTTCTTAAACAAATAAGAAAAATAATGAGGATCTCGATACCCTACCTCCTCACTGATCTCACTGCTTCGCTTGTTTGTACATTTAAGCAGCTCCTTTGCCCGGCTCATACGGACATCCGTAAGATATCTGACAAATGTCTGGCCAGTCTTTTGACTGAACATTGCACTCAGGTAATTCGGGCTTACATTAACATGAGAAGCTACGCTGTTCAACGTCAATTCCTCTTCACTATAATTGTCTTTAATATATTGACGAGCCATTTCCACCACATCACTGTTTCTCTTTAACGTCTGCTTGTCTCTAAGCTCCATCACACGGGAAAACAGTCCCACAATATACTCCATTGTTTCATCCAGATGAGAAATAATTCCTTGCATCTGCTCTAACGACTGAAACGGTTCATTGATGGAAAGTGTCTCCGCATCATCAAGTTGCTTTAGAAAATTGGTGGCAGCAAAATACATATCCATCACGATATACTGCCGAAATAACAGGGAATCATTCCCTTCTGCTCCGATATTTCGTATGTATTCTTCTACAAAATAGCGGATTTCCTCAATTTCCCCACCTTTTAAAAATCCCTCAATCCTGCGCTTATCCAGATTCCCCGCATCCACACTCCCTATGAGGCAGTCACCCGACAAATTTACAGTTCCTCCTGCGTCCCTGATATCCTCATAACGAATAACACCATCCCCTTCTGTCAAAAAACGATATGCAAACGCATGACTGGCCGCCTCATACGACATCATTAAATCCCTCAGCCGCATAACTGCTTTTCCAATGCTTCCAAAATAACTGACTTCTGTATACTTCTCCAATGTCTGGCGAAAAAATTCCAGAAAAGTAGCAATATTTTTATCAATCGCTCCCTCATTTTCTCCCATAAACAAATAGGCACTTCCTTCTGGTGCTCGGTCGAAATAAATTAACATTTGCTTGTGATTTGTGACAAATTCATTTACTTCTTTTGCAATCTGATTGATCCGTTCTGAAAAACTTTCGCCATGCTGTTTTCTCTGTATTTTTAAAAGAAGAATATTATAACAGCCCGCTGTCAATTCCAATTCCAGTTCCCGTCCCCAATCAATTATTTCTGAGAGTGCTGGTTCACTGCTGATTAACTCATTAAACAACTCCCGTTTTGCATTTTCAAGATTTTCCAAACTATCTTTTTGGTATTTTCGAAAATTTTTTATACTCTCCTGTTCCTCCCGAATTTTATCTGCCACACGACGCACTGCTTTTAAAAGTTCCTCGCTATTAATTGGTTTTAACAGATATTCTTCCACTCCGATCTGTATCGCTGTTTTCGCATATTCAAACTCTTCATACCCACTGAGAATCATAATCCGTGTATTTGGAAATTCCTTCTTGATCAGCCGGCTAAGTTCCAGACCATCCATAAATGGCATACGAATATCTGTAATGACAATATCCGGTCGTTCTTTTTTAATCATAGGAAATGCTAGTTCACCATCACTTGCCTCTCCGCAAAATTCAAAGCCATTCGCCTGCCAGTCAATATTATTTTTTATCCCTTCCCGGACAATGAATTCGTCCTCTACCAGAAATACTTTCATCCTCACGCCTCCACTTCTTCTGCTTGCCTTTTCGCTCACTTTTACTATTATTTTAAAGTATACCTCATTTCTATAAATTTTTCTACTCCCTGTATATGCCTAATGATAGCTCTGCTAAACATCCTCCCCAACCACTTCGCCATCCTCCCCGTCAATGATGTCCTCCGGCACTACCTCGGACATGTCTACTGCAAGCTCGGTCTTGATCATTCCATCGCCTCTCAAAGCTCGCTGAAAGTCTGATTTCAGCGGGGCAAATTTCAGCACACGCTTAATCACGGTCTTTTTTGCCATGTCCTCATAGTTCATATTCCACGGTGAATATGCTGATGAAATGCCTTTGCTATACTTCTTTGCAAAAGCATCCATATCCGGTCTGCTCATGACCTCGAATCCGTAGCCGCCGTTCTCTAACTTGAATAAGGCATAAAAAGCAACTGCCTCCCCACGGTCAGATAGTGCCGGAACATGTACCAACTCACTGTTCAGACCGAGAGAGTAATGGAACTCGTCATGCTTTGGTTAGCTTTACTTGTCCTGTATTTCCGGCTTTCTTTGCCAGTTCGTTTTTTACGTTCATTTGATTCTCTCCTTTCACTCATGTGCAGGAAAATAATGTATGAATAAAAAAGTGAAAAATGCTTATTTTTTGTATGGGTCTCCGTCCCACCGTGATTATGGCAGGATAAACTAAAAACAACTAAATGGGGGTTTTAATATATGATCGGTTAATCTGCTAAACTCTCAGCAAAAAAATTT
>JAMPFC010000057.1 GCA_023664685.1 Roseburia sp.
TATTTGTCTGTAATCTGCTGATTGCACTCATGCTCTATGCGTTCATTTTATCATAAAAATATAACTTTTACATCTTTTTTTATAAGAAAGTTTGTAGTATAATTAGGAGAGATACAGATATGATCAGATGTCTGTAAGGATGAGATGGGAAGTGACCCGGAGGTTTTATTTCATGGAGGACAAAAAGATTTCTTTGGCAGTGGTAAAGAGACTGCCGCGTTATTACAGATACCTGAGTGAACTTTTGGAGAAGGGGATCGACCGGATCTCCTCGCAGGAATTGAGTAAAAAGATGAATGTTACCGCATCCCAGATCCGTCAGGATTTTAACAATTTTGGCGGCTTCGGACAGCAGGGATACGGGTACAATGTGAGTTTTCTCCATGACGAGATCGGAAAGATACTTGGTCTGGAACACAATTATAATGTCGTGATCATCGGTGCAGGAAATCTGGGGCAGGCATTGGCGAATTACAGTGGGTTTACCAAGCACGGTTTTCAGATTTCCGGTATTTTTGATGTCAGGCAGGAGGTGATCGGGAAAGTGATCAATGGCATTCCGGTCATGTCCATTGTGGAACTGGAGAAATTTATGGTTTCTCATCCGATCCATATAGCGGCTCTTACGCTTCCGAAGGATCAGGCGTCGCAGATCGCCGGGCGGCTGGCGGATATGGGCGTGAAGGCATTTTGGAATTTTGCGTCTACCGATTTGAACCTTCCGTCCTGTGCGGTGGTTGAGAATGTGCATCTGGCGGAAAGCCTGATGAGATTGTCGTATAAATTGTCAGACAAATACTGATACAAAGGTGACAAAATACAGAATTGAGATTAAAATGGGAGGATCGTACCATGAAAAAAAGTGAAGAGAAGATACCCATTGAACAGCTTTTAAAAGGGAAAAAGATTCCGATACTCGTGCTTGACCAGAGATGGCATAAACTTTTTCCGGGGGGTAAAAAACCGGAGGAGGTAGTAGAACTGGAAAAAGAGCTAAATGAGCGGTTGAAGGAGCAGGGGAAACTGGTAAATGGCATCAAGGATCTGAAAAAAGGAAAAAAGAAACTGATGGATGCCATTGTTTCCGGCATGAGCAGTCAGGAAAATGATAAGAAGAGAGAAAAACAGCAAAAACTCCTTCTTGAGACGAATGAACGGATCGAACGGGATTCCGACCGTCTTATGGAACTGCCTTATGAGATCAAAACAGCCAATGAGCAGCTTTTGATCACGGGGATCCGGTACTGCCATGACCAGTGGAAGCATCGGACGGAGGAACTCGAAGAACTGACCAACGAGATTGATACGATGCGGGAGGACATTAAGGAAAAAGTGGCATATAAAGTTGACTTGGAGGAGAGCATTGATGTGACATATTCGCTGATGCATGCGCTTCTCGGCAGGGAAGTAATGAATCTGTTTGATAAGGATAAGATATAAGGGGAGCGGTTATGATCATTGGTGTAGGCGTGGATTCTGTTGAAATCAGCCGGGTGCAGCATTCCTGTGAGCGAAGTCATTTTACAGAACGGATATTTACGAAAGAGGAAATCGCTCAGTTCGACAGACGAAAGGTTCGGGCGGCTTCTGATTTTGCGGGGAAGGAAGCAGTGGTCAAAGTATTTGGAACCGGTTTTGCCGGGTGCCAGCCGGCGGAGATCGAGATTCTCCGCGATGATAAAGGGGCGCCTTATGTAAAACTGTATGGCGGCGCCAGAAAAATCGCAGAAGAGCTTGGGATCAAGACGATAAAGATCAGTATTACAAACACATCGGACACTGCGACAGCATTTGCAGTGGGAAGTGATGATGGGAAAGAGGCAGGATTTTGAGGTATTTATTTACGGGGATGCAGGCAAAGGAATTAGATACACATGCGATCGAAACGGTTGGTTTTCCCGGACTTGTGCTGATGGAAAAGGCGGCGATGACGCTTGTCTCCGTGTTGATGGAGAGGGAGAGGCAAGACCGGGGGGTACTCTTTGTATGTGGAACAGGAAATAATGGAGGAGACGGTCTGGCGGCTGCGCGGATGTTATACCAACAGGGAGTTCCGACTGCGATCCTTATGGTGGGGGAAGCAGGCAAGTTGTCTCCGGATGCAAAAAAACAGGTGGAGCTTGCGGCGGCATGTGATGTGCCGGCGGTGACGGAGGAAGCGGTTTTTTCTCCGGCTTTTGATGTGATCGTAGACGGGCTTTTTGGCGTGGGACTGAGCCGGGAGGTGACCGGCGTATATGAAAAGGTGATTCAGGATATCAACCAGTCCGGCAAGAAAGTGTATGCGGTGGATGTACCCTCTGGGATCAATGGAAATGATGGAACGGTCATGAATGCCGCAGTAAAGGCGGATGTTACGGTGACTTTCGGTGTGAATAAACTAGGACTGGTATTATATCCCGGCTGCCAATATGCGGGAGAGGTCGTGGTGGGGGATATCGGATATCCCGAAGCGAGCTACCGGGCGGTTAGAAATCCGGCGTATTATTATGAACCAGAGGATTTGCAAAGAATCCTTCCGGCACGCAGGCCGGATGGACATAAGGGGAGCTTTGGCCATGTGTCTGTGATCGGGGGAAGCAGGGAGATGGGCGGAGCGGCACTTTTTTCTGCAAAGGCGGCGTATGCAGCAGGGGCGGGACTTGTCCATGTGTGTTCGGCAGAGGAGAACCGGAATCTTTTGCTCTCTGGTGTACCGGAGATTTTATTTAGCAGCTATGGAAATGAAACAGAGGGGATTGACAGGGAGGCACTGGAGCAGGTGCTTGCCTTTTCTGATGTGGTTGTTCTTGGCCCCGGACTCGGGAAAAAGCCTCTTTCTAAGGAAATTGTACAGTATGTGCTGCAATATTGTGAAAAACCGGTTATTTTAGACGGGGATGGCATTACGTTATGCAAAAAAGAAGAGATTTCTGGGAAAAAGAATCTCATCCTCACGCCGCATCCGAAAGAATTTTCGGTAATTTCGGGGAAGAAGATTGATTTATTAAAAGCAGATTTGATTTCTTTGGTCTGTTCTTTTGCAGAAGAGACCGGCTGTATCGTGGCGGGAAAGGATGCGAGGACAGTCGTAGGGAATGGAAGAGAGGTTTATGTAAATGTCTCTGGCAATTCCGGCATGGCGACCGGTGGAAGCGGGGATGTGCTGACCGGGATCATAGCGGCATTTCTGGCGCAGGGGGTTCCGGCATTTGAGGCGGTAAAAGCAGGAGTATATGTACATGGCATCGCGGGGGATTTTTTTGTACAGAGATACAATGAATATTCTCTTACTGCATCCGGCCTGATACAGAGTCTTAACGATGTCCTTCGCGTGAAGGCGCTGCATGGGGAAGGGAACGACTGAAAAAGAAAGGTCAGGTATCATGAAAGAGAGACAGGAACCAAAAATATATGACAGAACGTATGCAGAGATCGATCTGAATGCGATCAGATATAATATTTGCGCAGAGAAAAAGCGTGTGGGCGGGGACGTGAAACTCATGGCGGTCATCAAGGCAGATGCTTATGGGCATGGGGACTATCAGGTGGCAGAGGCGTTGTGCGATCTGGTTGACGCTTACGGCGTTGCGATACCGGAGGAGGCGCTTCGCATCAGAGAGAAGGGCATCCACAAAACACTTCTTATTTTCGGATACGCAGGGAGAGGCTGGTTTGAGGATATTATCCGCAATGATATTTCTCAGACGGTGTATCATTATGAGATGGCAAAAGAATTAAGTGAAACTGCCTGCCGCCTCGGTAAAAAGGCGCGGATCCATATTAAGATTGACACCGGCATGAGCCGGATTGGGTTTATGCCAGTAAAAGATAATATCGAAGTGATACATTCGATCTCTGAACTTCCCGGGATTGAGGTCGAGGGGATCTTTACCCATTTTGCATGTGCAGATGGAAAAACGCCGGATGCCGCAAAAGAGCCTTTTGAAAAATATATGATTTTTGTAAGTGAACTGGAAAACCGCGGGATTTATATACCGGTGAAGCATGCGGCAAACAGCGCGGCGATCTTGCAGTTTCCGGCTTCTCATCTCGATATGGTTCGTTCGGGGATTTCGACGTATGGCCTTTATCCGTCGGAGGAGGTGCCAAAGGATATCGTTTCCCTGAAACCGGCGCTCGAGTGGAAGTCGATCGTTTCTTTTGTAAAATGGCTCCATCCCGGGACAAGTGTCGGTTATGGCGGGACATTTGTTGCGGAGAGGGAGACGAAGGTGGCAACGATTCCAGTCGGATATGCGGACGGGGTCAGGCGGGAGCTTTCCGGCAAGGGAAGAGTGCTGATCCGCGGCCAGTATGCGCCCATTTTGGGACGCATCTGTATGGATCAGTTTATGGTCGATGTCACGCATATCGATCCGGTTCTGGAAGGAGATGAAGTTACGCTGATCGGCAGAGATGGGGAAAATGCCATTTCTGTGGAGGAAGTGGCGAGGCTTTCACATTCTTTTAATTATGAATATGTTTGCGGAATCAGTAAAAGAGTTCCGAGAAAATATAAATTATCTTAGTACCGATGGTATAAACTCCCGTATATTGGAAATAATAGGTTACATAGTAAAAATTTACGACAAGGGAGTAATTACAATGGTAGTAAAAAGAGGCGATATTTATTATGCGGATTTAAGACCGGTTGTAGGCTCCGAACAGGGTGGCGTGCGTCCGGTCTTAATCATACAAAACGATATGGGGAACCGATATAGTCCCACGGTGATCTGTGCAGCGATTACGTCCAAATTGAATAAGGCAAAACTGCCTACGCATATTTCACTTGATTCAGAGAGTTATGGGATTGTTAAGGATTCTGTGATCCTGCTCGAACAGGTGAGGACGATCGATAAGTCAAGATTAAAAGAAAAAGTGTGCCATCTGGATGAAAGGGTTTTGAAAGAAATCAATAAGGCACTGGCCGTAAGCCTTGATCTCATTACATAGTACGATGGTGCAAGGCAGGATAAAACCGGGGTTCCGGGATCATAATGGGAAGAAAAAAACGACAAACAAAAGACACCTCTGGGAGGAGGTGTCTTTCGTGGTACCCAAAGGGTACCTAAGCGTATAATAGGGTGGGAGTAGAAAGTTTATACTTTCCAATTGTTATAGTACAAAGAAGATGTGTCATTTTTGTGTCAAAATCGTGAAATATTAAAAAGTTATAACTTTTTAATAGCTTTTTCATAAAATGTTATTGCATTGTCCTGCTTCTTATTGTTATACTAAGGTATAGAAGTTATTCGTTAGTGCGAAAATGCACGGAAAAATGGGTTTCCAGTTGGTGTCGACGTGCTGCGTGAATATATGGAGGAATACAGATGAAGATTGGATTGGTCAGGCATTTTAAAGTTGACTGCCCTCATAAAATGATGATGACATCAGAAGAATTTAGGGAGTGGTCGGATAAATATGAGCATGCAAGGATTTTGAAGAAAAAGGTGAATATGTCCGGCATCAAATGGGATGTGTGCTATTGCAGCGATCTGGAGAGGGCGGTGGAGACCGCCAAAGAAGTGTACAGCGGCAATATTTATATCGATAAGCTGCTTAGGGAAGTGGATAATGCACCGTTCATCCATACCGAACGTCTCCGGCTTCCGTTTCCGGTGTGGCATTTTTGCGGGAGGCTCGCTTGGTTTTTTAAATCCAAAAGCCAGCCGGAGGACATTAAGGGGACGAGAAAGCGGGTGCGGCGGTTTTTCCGGCAGATCGACTGGTCAAAAGATAATGTGCTGATCGTATCCCACGGTTTTTTGATCTTTAATTTCATATATGAACTGTTCCGCCTCGGCTTTATGGGACGAGAGGTAAGACGGGTGAAAAACGGAATCCTTTATTTGTATGAGATTCCGGATTACAGGCGGCCATTCCAGTATAAACCATCGAAAAAATGATACAGATGATATTCGTGCCGGCAGAGAGGCTTGCCGCATGGACATGTTGGAAAGTGTGAGGAGAAGGATTGAAGATTACGATTTTATGTGTAGGAAAGCTGAAGGAAAAGTACTTGCGGGAGGCATCGGAAGAATACTGCAAAAGATTGTCAAGATATATAAAATTAGAGATCATCGAGGTTCCTGACGAAAAGACTCCGGAGCAGGCATCGGAAAAAGAAGAGTGCCTGATTCGGGACAAAGAGGGGGAGCGCCTGATGAAGCATATAAAAAAAGAGGATCATGTGATTGCGCTTGCCATCGACGCACCCCAATATGATTCTCTTTCGTTTTCTAAAAAAATAGACCGGTTCGGGATTCAGGGCGCCGGAAATGTGGTGTTTGTCATCGGCGGTTCTTTGGGACTTGCCGAAAATGTAATGAAAAGGGCGGATGAAACCGTCAGTTTCTCGAAAATGACCTTTCCCCATCAGCTCATGCGGATTATCCTTTTGGAGCAGATTTACCGGAGTTTCCGGATCATAAAGGGAGAACCGTATCACAAGTAAATGAGGTTTTTGGGAAAGGTAAAGAAAACCCATTGGGGCATAACAGATTGCTTCAATGGGTTTTTTGCATGCAAAATTTTATACGGACAGACGGGTGTCCACCTTATTTGCTATACTGATGCAAGAAAGGTTAATCTTTCTGTTCCGGTGGAATGTATTCCAAAAGGTCATGCAGGTCGCAGTCAAGGGCATAGCAGAGTCTGGATAAGACAGCCATGTCCAGTCGCTGAATATCCCCATTGTAGTAATGCTTGAGCTGGGTTCTCTGCATCTCTGCACGGAATGAAAGTTTTGACAGTGACAGGTTTTGTTCTTCCATCCGTTCCTTGAGGTAGAGTTTTATAGTTCCAAATTCCGAATCATTCATAGGGTATAAACCTCCTGTATATATCTTAATTTATTGATATTGCTATTGTAAATGATGGATATTTATTGTAGAATAGTAGTGTAGATATATACAATACAAAACAACATGGAGGTAAAATACGATGAGCAGTAAGAAACTAAGTAGTCAGATTTCCCTATTAGAAGCAACCAAGAATGCTCCAAGGGAAATGGGATGTTATCAGCTTTTTTTAGAGGGAGAAGTAAAATATGTTGGAAAAGCGGAAGAGGGATTAAGAAAAAGACTTTCTCAGCGTTATAATGGAAATGCGGCAGATTACTCTTCTGCGAAAAAAATTTATGTGGAAAGAGAAAAAATTACTGTATCTTGGCAGTTATGTGATTCAGGAGAAGAGTGCAAAGAACTTAAAAGAGAATGGATAAGGGAATTAAAACCGGAATGGAATGTGATAGGTGGGGGTGTTTAACACAGAGAGGTTAATGTTACATATCGTATATTATATGCGTAGGCTGATAATAAGCGGATTTGTTTGCATTGTTTAAGTCTGTCTGTGTGATTCAGATACCCTGCAGTTATTGTTGTGTGCGGCAGTTCCGTGTCTCATCAACTTGTTGTAGGGTATTTGATTGGCATATGATGTAGAATAAAAAAGGAGACGAAAAAATGAAGAGAATTAAAGTATGGTGTTTAATTATAGCACTCTTAGTAACCAGTATATCAGGCATGGAAGAGGTGACAGCTTCTGCGGCAGGTGCGGATGTGAAACTTGCTAAGAAATCCGTATCCTTGACGATTGAGAAATCAAAGTCTGGTACAAAGTATAAGTCTGAGAAAATAAGGATAAAAAAAGGTAAAGGTGTTAAAGTAAAAAAAGTAAGTTGTAAAGTAAAGAAAAAAAGCATTGCTAAGGTGACTGTAAAGGGCAAGATGACACCGACGCTGACTGTTAAGGCAAAGAAGAAAGGTAGTACTAAGGTTACGGTATCCGTTCGTTATAAAAAGGCAGGAAAGACGAGGACAAAGAAGCTGACGCTGACGGTAAAGGTTGGGGTGAAAGAAGGGGATAAGAAGGAAAGTCCGAGACTAACCGAGCATCCGGTGGCAAGCAGTGTACCAGAGCCTGCAAATAGTAAGGAAACATATACTCCGGTAAACACAAAAGAACCAAGTCCGGCAGGGATTATTGATGCAAGTAATTTAAGTTGGGATGAAATGATAGAAAAAGGATATATATCTGTATCCACAGATGGCGAAAAATTGTTAAGTTGTGATGTGAATTTATCGGGAAGATTAAGTATTTCAAAAGAAGTAAAAAAAATTGGAGACTACGTTTTTTGGGGATGTAGTAGTCTGACAGAAATCATGCTCCCGGAAAGCGTAACGAGCATAGGAAATGATGCATTTTATGGTTGCAGTAGTCTGACGAGCATCACGATCCCGGAAAGCGTAACAAGCATAGGGTTCAACGCTTTTGAGGGCTGTAGTAGTCTGACAAGCATCACGATTCCGAAAAATGTAACAGAGATCGGGTATTGGATTTTTAATGGTTGCAGTGAGTTAGAAAAAATAGAGGTCGATCCTAATAATGCCACATATGACAGCCGGAATGGTTGCAATGGGATTATAGAAACTAAAACCAATGAACTGATGGCAGGATGTAAGAACACAACGATTTCGGAAAATATAACAAGCATAGGAAGTGGTGCTTTTAAGGATTGCAGTAGTCTGACGAGTATTACAATTCCAGATGGCATAACAAAGATCGAATACCGTGCTTTTGAGGGCTGTAGTAGTCTGACGAATATCACGATTCCGGATGGTGTAACGGAAATTGGAAGGCAAGCTTTTATGGGTTGTAGTAGTCTGACGAATATCACGATTCCAGATGGTGTAACGAGTATAGGGTTCAACGCTTTTGATGACTGCAACAGATTGATGAGTATCACGATCCCGGATAGTGTAACGAGCGTATATTGTAAATTTAATGGTTGCAGTGAGTTGGAAAAAATAGAGGTCGATCCTAATAATACCACATATGACAGCCGGAATGGTTGCAATGGAATTATAGAAACTGAAACAAATACACTGATAGCAGGATGCAAGAACACAATTATTCCTGAAAGCGTAACAGAGATCGAATGCTGTGCTTTTGAGAACTGTAGCAGACTGACGAGCATCACGATTCCGGAAACTGTAACAGAGATTAGGTGGGGGGCTTTTTATGGTTGCAGTGGGCTAGAAAAAATAGAGGTGGATCCTAATAATACCACATATGACAGCCGGAACGGTTGCAATGGGATTATAGAGACTAAAACAAATGAATTGATAATAGGATGCAAGAACACAACGATTCCGGAAAGCGTAACGAGCATAGGGGATAATGCTTTTAATGGTTGTAGCAGTTTAACAAGCATCACGATTCCGGAAAGCGTAACGAGCATCGAGTATGATATTTTTGAGGATTGTAGTGGATTAGAGAAAATAGAGGTGGATTCTAATAATGCTACATATGACAGTCGGAACGATTGCAATGGGATTATAGAAACTGAAACAAATGCATTGATAGTGGGATGCAAGAACACAACGATTCCAGATAGTGTGACAAGCATCGGATCAGGTGCTTTTTATAGCTGTGGCAGTCTGACAAGCATCACGATTCCAGAAAGCGTAACGGAAATTGGAAGGCAAGCTTTTATGGGTTGTAGTAGTCTGACGAATATCACGATTCCGGATGGTGTAACGGAGATCGAGTATGATGTTTTTTATGGTTGCAGTAGTCTGACAAGCATCACGATCCCGAATGGTATAACGGAGATCGGGGGTAGTGCTTTTATGGGTTGCAGTAGTCTGACAAGCATCACAATTCCGGAAAGCGTAGTGAGCATCGGAAGTAACGCTTTTAGATATAGTGGATTAACGAACATTATGATTCCAAGAAACGTAACGGAAATTGGGTATTGGGCTTTTTGTAATTGTCCTAAGTTAGTAAAAATGGAGGTCGATCCCAATAATATCATGTATGACAGCCGGAATAATTGCAATGGTATCATAGAAACTAAAAAAGATATACTGCAGGCAGACAGCCTGACTACAGTCATCCCGGAAGGGGTAAGCATCGGAGAGTGGGCTTATGTTGGCTGAGTGGCATGAAGAGCATAAGGAAAATAAAGCGGAACTTTTATAGTAAAAAGATGTTGTATACAATAGAACTATAAAAGCGAAACAAAATTTTGTTGTACAGCAATAAATAATAAACAGAAGGGGGTGACTACCATGAGATGGAAATGCCAAAAATGCGGCAGGACGGTAACGACAAATTCTGGAAAACCAGCTGCCGGACCATGTAAAAAAGATAAGAATGGAAGGATGCAGCCACATATCTGGGTAAAAGTACAGTGATATAGGATTTGTACTTTTATAGGTAGTGCAAATTTATCCAAACAGTAAAAATCGAAGAAGAGCCAGTGTACCAGTCAAACGAGTACCCCGGCTCTTTTTCTATGCCCCAAAATAAAAAGGAGGAGCCAGACCATGAAGAACACATTACAGGACACGATAACGATTGAAAAGCAGGCAGTATACAGCAAAGACAAAAAGCACCGCTACGAACTCACGCTGACACTGCCGGGGAAGAAAGGAAAGAGCATTCTTGTCGTATGCTTGAATCCGGCATCGTCCGACCTTCTGGTTACGGACACCACGACAAATTATCTGATGAATAACCTTTTTACCGCAGGTTACACCGCCATAACCATCTGCAATCTGTTTTCCACCATCTGCGGAAAGCTGACCGCAAGGGACGCAGGGGACGACAGGGACGGTAATCTTTTCCATTTGCAGACGGTACTGGAAAGGAAGTTCGATACCGTCCTTATCGGTTATGGAAATACCTTTGCCACGAACCGCCAAGTCATGGAACGGAAAGCGGAACTGGAAGGGTTACTGCGGAAATCAGGCAAGAAAGCCGTCGAACTGGTGGACAGAGAAGAAAAGTATGCAAAGCTAAAAACCATCCATCCGCTCTTTGCCGGACAGCGGTTTTCCGGGGAATGGAAATTCAGACCATATAGGATGGAAGAAAATAAAAACATAAAGGAGGGTACGCCAGATGTACATCAAAATCAGCAAAAAAAGCCAGCTCATCACACTGAGGGAGCTGAACCCGTTTCTGGGAAGGCACCGTCTGCCAGAGGAGGTTCTTCACGAACTGGGAAAACTGAAAAGGAACCGCTGCCGGAATAAGGGGGACTTCATCGCCCTCTTTCTCCGCCCGGTTAAAAATGATACTGCCGGGATACTCGGAGACCTGCAGCTCTATCCCATGAAGCCGAAGTTCATGGATGAAAACCTTTATACGATTTCGATAAAGGGAAAGAAGAAAGTCGTATGGACATGCTCGGAAATCCGTCTTAAAGGGAGAAATCAGAAGATTTTCGCCGTCTATCCGATGAAAGAAAAAGACCTCGATGCGAAGGGAGGGTACTAAACATACAATGGAGATACAAGAAAGGTTCTGGACAGAAGCACAGTTCCCACGACTGGAGGAACTGGCGAAGAAATCCGGGATTCCTTCTGCGGTCGTGGAAGAGATACAGAAGACAGTCCGGGTACTGGATGAAAATTATGGAAGCAGCCGGAACGTAGACGAGGACGACGGCGGATTCGTGCTTCTTCTGTCAGGAGATGATGACGGGGAAGTCCAGAGGGCATATGATGCCTTTCTGGAGAAATACTTCCTGCGGCGTGAACTGGTTGAGTTCGAGGATATTATCCTGCAGGAGAACCACAGAGAATGGCATAGTGACCTGTTTTTAGCCGGAAGCGAATATACGGTTGTATTCGTATATCCGGCAGAGGAAAGGAGAAAATGAGATGAATTATATAGCGTTTGCACTGGGAGCGGTTACAGCATTAGCTTGTATTGCAGTATTGGAAGAAATGGAAAGTGGAAGGAGGAATGCTTAATGGCAGCAGTATTTGGTTGTTTCCTAGAGGGAGTCGCAACAGTGATTGCCTTGTATGGAATCTGCCGGACGGGAAAAAAGACCGGGAATGGCAGGAGAAGGAGATAGGACGCTATTGGAGGAAGGACATATTATGAACAGCAGGGAAAAGGCATCTATCAGGGTGTCTTTTCTGATTGCTGTAATTTTTTTTTTTGCATGGGAGGATATGATGGAAGCTGAACCTTGAATTTTGTGCATAAGAAAAAATGAAAATTTTTTACAATATCTCATTGACATTATGAGTGAAGGTATGGTATGATGACATCCACAGATGCAGCTGAGTATTACTCGGCACTCTGAATTAAGGAAAGGAGAGCTTAAAGATGACGAGTTAAAAAGAACATGATAAGAACAAAAAAGTTTGAGAGATTATTATACTACTAATTATATCTAATTTGAATCTGAACTTAAGAGGTAAGCGTAGAACTTGCCCAAATGAGAGAATACTAAACTAATTATTTCTGAAAATTAAAATTCAAACATTATTAATCACCTATTTATAGAGACTGCTTATATAAGAATGCAAACTGTATTGTAAAATAAGAACTATGGCAAGGCAAAGCTATACATTTTTTTACCTGCAGTTTTTTTGTTTGTAAAGATTGGGGGGAGGGGTAACGATAAAAATATCGAGACTTCAAAAGCAGAATGGAGGTATCGTAAATATGAAGTCAGTCAAGTATGAAAAAAGGGTATATAAACCGTTTACAACATCTAGCGGAGAGGCATTTTGCCAGATCAAATACGGTGGGAAAACACGGATATTTCCGTTGTCGTCGCATGAGTTTTCTATGGAATATAAGCGTATTTACAGAAAGCAAAGGCGAGAGATGGTTTCACAAAGTCACTTTGAAAAAGTCAGGGATGTAATGCGTCTGGATGCTTATGAAAATAAGCTGGACTATGACTTGGAGACCCGTATTTTCTGCGAAACAGACGGGACAGTCATATACAGCCTTAATTCAGATGAGAATCAGGCGGTTTATCTGAAAGACGGAAAGGCAACGGTAGGAAAAATGCCGGAGATGCGTTTTAAATATGATGCATCCATGAGAAGTCAGGTGGAGCCGAACCTGAAAGTAAAGCCTGACCTGCTTCCCCGTTTTCTGGAAAGGCATTTCCATCTGAAGAAAGAGGATTTGCTCGTGCTTGCACTATTTCTGGTAACGGCATTTTCAGGAAACTGCATTCAGCATAATATTTTAGTTTTTGCAGGCTCAAAGGGAAGTGGGAAATCACGGGCAGCAAGGCTGATTCATCGTATCGTAAGCCCCCAGAACCTTGATCTTGTTGCATTACCAAGAACGAAGGATGACCTTGCTTTAAGGCTGCATAATTCGTATATAACGGTACTGGACAATATTTCCTATCTGGGTTCCGGATACAGTGATCTCATTGCCCAGTGTGCAACCGGGGGAATCAGCTATGTAAAACGGACTCTTTATCAGGATACGGGGGAAACAAGGCTGAGCCTGAAATCCATACTCATCCTTACGGGCATTGAGGTGGCAGCTAAAAAAAGCGATGTACTGGATCGCAGTATTCTGTTACAGTTAGAACGCATAAAGCCGGATGAAATCATAGCGGAAGAGCAACTGGAAGAAGCATTCTGGAAAGACCTTCCCAAAATATTGGGGGCATGCTTTAAGCTTCTGGCTATGGCACTCAATGATGATATTCCCGTTGAAGTGCCAAAAACCAGAATGGCATCTTCTTTTGAACTGATGGTAAAAATCGGAAGAGCCATGAAGCTGGATGATGAGTACACGGCGAAGATACTCTGGAAAAATCAGGAGAAAGTCAGCCTGCATACGCTCTTTGACAGCGTTTTAGGTGAGTGCATTCTTGCATTTTTTGAAGAATATGAATCATTCAGGGGATCGGTAACTGATTTTAGGAATGAGATTCAGAAAGTGGCAAAACAAAGGCATATGGATAAAAATGCAGTGCCGGAAAGAGTAAATGTATTCAGCCGGAGACTAGGTGAAATACAATCCGAACTGGAGCTGCTGTATGGTATTAAGTATGAAAAACACAATACTGGAAAATATCAGGAAATATACATAAGAAAAGAATAGCAGGTTTGCTACAAGAGTCATCATAATATCATCAGTCCCAATCATCAATTCATAATAGGGTGAAACAAGATTACTGGTGATATTATGATAACCGGGTTCGGATTTTAGAACCGGATTCGGAGTTATTCATAAATTTATGTAAATATAATCAATATCATCAGCAGTCATTATAAGTGAATCCTTAATAGGATTTCTGACTGATGATATGACTGGTGGTATTGGCGACAGCCAAATGGAGGTGTATTATGGACAAGCAGATAAATAAACAGTCCCAGTATGATTGCGGATGGCTTGAAGATTATACAGCCGAATTTTACTCGGAATCATTCTGGGAGTATATTGTCACCATAGCAGAAGAACTCGCAAAGGCGAGTTCTGAGGCTTAAAATAAAAATCCGCAGGACTGCGGATTCGTCAGGAACAGCTGTTGGTTTCTTTCTGAAACCAAGGCAGCTTTCCTGAACGGTTACAAGACCAAATAAGACGGAAGGATGGTTTTTATGAACTATATAGATACAGTGGCGGATATCCTGACTGTGATGGTACTTGAGTATCTGAGGTCGGAAAGCCGGGGCAGGAATGCAGATTCTGCTACAAACCGGGTTGGACAGAAAGCAGAAAAGGTATCTGACGGGACGGATGCTCTGGAATATCCCGGGACAGAAGGGATGGCATCCTGAATCAAAGGTTCCTGCCATCGTGGGAAACCGATTTTTCATGGTGGCAGGAAAAAGGAAATAAAAACCAGTCACAAATATATATTATAAACCCGAAGGAGGTACAATCATCATGCAGTACATAAATCAGACAGAAAACAAAAACCAGACAGCCACAAAGGTCGCAGCCATCTACTGCCGGGTAAGCACCATCGAGCAGGCAGAGGAAGGCTATTCCATCGGCGAGCAGGAACGCCTTCTGGTGGAATTTTGCGAAAAGAGCGGATGGGAAGTATACAAGACTTATGCCGACAGAGGCATCAGCGGCAAGGACATCAAACACCGTCCGGCAATCCGGGAGCTTCTCCATGATGCCACGGAGAAGAAATTCAACGTGGTAATCTCATGGAAAATCAACCGACTGAGCCGGAGACTGGCAGATGCCCTCAGGATAGTGGAAACACTTGACAAATACGGCATCACGTACCGTTCCTATTCCGAGCCTTTTGAATCCGGCACCCCGGCAGGGCAGATGCAGTTCCAGATGATGGCACTGGTCGGCGAGTTTGAGCGGAGTACGATAGCACAGAACGTAAAGATGGGCATGTGTGCCAAGGCGAGAAGCGGAGAATGGTGCGGAGGTGCGGCACCGCTGGGGTATGACTGGGTGCCGATGGAAGGGACGGAGCAGTCCGGCAGGAGGAAATCCCGTCTGGAAATCAACGAAGAAGAAGCGGAAACCGTCCGCAGAATCTTTTCCCTTTACGCATCCGGCAAGGGGTATAAAGCCATCGTAAACAGAATCAACAAAGAAGGGTACAGAACCAAACGGGGAAATCCCTTTTCCGTGGCACAGCTCAGGGACATTCTGACCAACCCCGTCTACATCGGAAAAGTACGTTATGACGTAAGAAGGAACTGGAATGAGAAGCGGAGGCAGAACATCAACCCGAACCCAATCATTGCCGAGGGAATCCACCATCCCATCATAGACATGAAACAGTGGAACCGGGTGCAGGACATCATGAAACAGAAATCCGGCAAGCCATCACGGATTTATGACGGGGAATATCCGCTTACTGGAATTTTAAGATGCCCGGAGTGCGGTGCCGGAATGGTTATCTCAAGGACGACGAATACCCTGAAGGACGGGAGCAAAAAGCGGATTGCCTACTATGCCTGCGGTGCATGGAAGAACAAGGGAACCGCCGTCTGCCACAGCAACTCCATTCAGGCGGAAAAAGCAAATGATTTCGTCTACCACGAACTGGAAAAAGTTTTTACAGACGAGAAATTTCTGAAAATGATACTCGGAAAGGTCAATGAGGAGAGCCGGAGACAGACCGCACAGGCAGAAAAGGAATGGGAGAAGGCAGAGAATGAACTGAAACAGTATGAAAGCCGACGGAAAAAAATCTTTGAAGCCTACGAGGACGGACTGGTGACGGCAGAGGAATTTCTGAAACGGAAGCAGGAAATCGCCGGGGAAAGAAAGAAGTGGCAGGAAAAAATTGAGGAACTGACGGAACGCTCCGCAAACGAACCGCAGGAACAAATCCCCTATGAAACCGTCCGGAATATCTTACAGAATTTCAGCCGGGTGCTGAACAGCGACGGAATTGAACGGGGATTAAAAAAACAGCTGCTCCATATGCTGATATCAGAAATAACAATCAGGAACAGAAAAGAGATTGATACCATCCATATCCACCTGACCGGGGAACTGGTACAGTTTTTGCAGAATACAGACGGAACCTCCATACGGGGTGTTCCGCCTGAGTTTTTATACGAAAAAACGGGAACCCGGTCATTGCATCTTGAATTTGCCATATAAACAAAAATCAAACGAAACGGAGGAAACATCAATGAACTATCATGAATTTAAAGAGAACCTGCTGGAACGGGTAAAAAAAGACTATGCAGGAGCAGACATTTACATCGAAACCGTGGGAAAGAACAACGGAACCCGGAAAGAACGTCTGGTAATCCGGGGAGGGGGAAAACGTCTCGTTCCATGCATCCACCTGAACGAGCTGTACCAGTGCCATGAGGAGACGGAAGACATGGAACTCTGCGTGAAAATGATAAAACAGCTTGCCGAGCCGAAAGGAAGCCTGACCCTGCCAGAAAGGATGTGGACATGGGAAGAGTGCCGGGGACGGATTCTTCTGCGGTTAATCAGCCGGAAATGGAACCGGGAGCATCTGGAAACCGTACCCCATAAGGAATTTCTGGATTTAGCCGTCACCTTTCATCTGATGGTGGAAAAATCCGGGGATATGGTCTATTCCATGCCCGTGACGAATGAGGTCATGAACATCTGGGGGACGGATGCGGACGGACTTTTCCGTGACGGGATGGAACACCTGACCGAACACAGCCATTTTTCCGTAAACGGCATCTATCATTTCATTGCCCGGCTTCTGGAAGGCAAACCGGGTGCAGAACCTGAAAAGAAAATGACCGATTTCAAAGAAAATAAAATAACACAGCGGTTGCTTTTGCGGAATATGCTTGTCCTATCTGCCATTCCATACTGCTTCGGTTCAGCCGGGATGCTTGCCACGGAATTTCTGAAAGAGACTGCCGGACAAATCGGAGCCTTCTATATTCTGCCATGTTCGGTGCATGAACTGATTCTGATGCCTGTCTCCACGGGTGCGGATGCGGCTTCATTGAAAGAAATCGTGCGGAGGATGAACCGGGCAAGCGTGAATCCGGAGGAGCGTCTGTCAGATTCCATATACTACTTCAATCCGGAGAGCGGAGAGGTGGAACTGGCGGAAGAGGAGTTCCATGAGGTCTGATTCTGAAGGAAACAGAATGAGGATTTTTCAACCAAAGATTTGAGAAATTGAATTGTGTAAATGCATGAGATATGGTAAACTATAAAAAAGGAGACGGATACATGAAAGAAAACGAGATAAAGGACTTCGACCAGAAATGGGAATCCTTACAGATAAAAAATGACTATATCTTTTCCAAGGTAA
>JAMPFC010000058.1 GCA_023664685.1 Roseburia sp.
CTGTTTCTTACTGTAAATATCCTTTAAAAATAAATTCAAAGCCATAACACGCTGTTTCAGCCCTTTTTCCAGAAAACTAAATTCATCATGTTCAATGATTCTCGGTATGGAATCAAAGGGAAATAACTGTTCTTTAAAAACATTATTTTTATAAATGCCAAATTTCACTCCATAGCGCGCCAACAGTTCATTGATCTTGTCCGTATGTCGTAGTAATTCCAACTGCTGCATGGCGATTCCTCCTTCCAAAATACTTTCCTGAAACGTTAAAAGGCGCTCTGCCTGTCGCAGAACGCCTTCGTTCATAAATCAAATACAGTATATCACTTTTTTTCCGATTGTCAACAAAAAATTTTCAGAGATCATCCCCATCCTTAATACTGCGGCACGATCTCCGGCATGAAAAACCGCCCCTTAAACAGCGAATTTACAAGGATATCATAATCTGCTTTGGCAAGCATCGCACGCATCTGGTTAAACGTATCGCTCTCATCATAATACTCACTGCTCATCGCCGATATACTCTTTGTATGATCCGCATTAAAACTCATGATCTTATCCATGCCGGGGACACTATTCCAAGTTCCCCACTCACCTAACGATTCCCCATTCGGATTCCCGGCTGCAAGGAAATTGGCAATGTATTTTTGCATCACCGAGGTAAGATCCTGCCTGCCCTGTTTATTTGCTTCGGACAATGCATTCGGCGCATAGGAGGTATAATTGTTTTTATAGCTTTTGCGCAGAAAATCTTTGCTCGCCCCATGAAACGCCCCTACATACGTGCTGTAAAATCCGTCCGTCACACCCGCATCTGTCCCCCAATAAAACCGGTAAGCATACACAGGTGCGTGAGCCATGTCCTGATTCAGAAGATTCGCTGTCTTCTCAATGTAATGGCCGGACTGGAGCATGCTTCCGTATTTGACCCCATTTGCCACCAGATTTAACATCTGCGAAGAAGAGATGGTATCTGATGTGGCATCCACATTTAACGCCAGATTTCCACTCCATGCAAAAGAAGAAAACTCAGTCGCATCACTTCCCAATATAATAGGAACCCGGTTATAATTTCCGGAACGGATCACGGAAAAACCGTCTTTGGGAATGACTACGCCATCGTTAAATCCCTGCGGAAAATTCCCTAACCGCAACGCCGACGAGCGGTACATATTGGCAACCTCCGCTGTTGTAAGGCTATTGAACAGATTCCGGATCACATCATCGGAAACGGCATCCAAATATTCCTTTGCGCTCTTTTTATCCGGATAAGTTCCCCGTTTTTCAAGGATGGAAGCAAGTTTATCTTCGGCAGATTCTTCCCCCTCCTTATTTGTGCAGGTATTGCATCCGCCGCTAAATATGAGCGCTTTTTGGAAAAGTCCCTGCATCCCCGGCGAGATCATACAGAGCAGGGCATTTCTCGCACCGGCTGAGAATCCGGATAACGTCACATTTCCCGGATTTCCACCAAAATTTCCGATCTCATCGCGCACCCATGTGAGTGCGGCTTTGATATCTAAAAGGGCAAAATTTCCACTGTTTTCTTCCGCTGTTCCGGTTCTAAGCGCCGGATGGCTCAGATAGCCGAATGCGCCCAGCCGGTGTTCTACCGTCACGACAATGCAATTTGTCGCCGCAACGAAATTTCCAAAATTTACATTTGATGTGCCGGAAGCATTTCCTCCGCCATGAATATATACCATGACCGGTAGATTTTTCTCTGCACTGTTTGGTCGGATGACATTGACATACAGACAATCTTCCGTCCCGGTATAGGAAGTCCCGTCGCCATACTGTGCCGCCTGCGCTTTGGGAAGTTCTGCGCTAAGCGTACCGCTCCACGGTGTGACCGGCTGTGGCGCCTTCCACCGGTTCGCCCCTGCGGTGGACGCACCGTAAGGAACTCCATACCAGATCAATGCCTGACTTTTGGAATAAGGCTCCCATGTTCCTTTTACCGCTCCCTTTGATGTCATGATCGTAAAGTTTGCCTCAACTTTTACCTTTATTTTTTTCTTCGCATGGCCATCTTTTGACGTAATCGTTATGACAGAACTTCCCTCTTTTACAGCAGTTACTTTTCCTGTCTTTGATACGGTTGCCACTGTCGGAACCGAAGAACTGTAAAACATTTTCTTATTGGACGCACTGGCAGGGGAAACCGAAGCATTCAGTTTTGTTTTATCTCCTAATACCATTTCTACTTTTGTAGAATTTACTTTGATCTTCGAAACTTTTTTCCCGACTGTAACCTTTATCGCAAGTACCTTTTTCTTTTTGCTGTTATATCCGCGAAGATAGGTACTTCCCTTCTTCAGTCCTTTTATTTTTTTATTTTTAACAACCTTTATGATCTTTTTATTTCCGGATTTCCACGTCAGATTTTTATATTTATTCTTATCCGGCGACGTAAGAGGATTCTTATTTATGATCGTTGTGATCGTAACTCTCTTCCCTTTTGTCAGGGTATATGCCGGTTTTTCAGCGGCGTTTATGTTCCTGCTTCCCATATTCAGTACGATGACTCCAAATAAAAACAGGCTTATTTTTATGATCCGTATTTTCCATGTCTGATTCATATTTTTCCTCCAAATCACAGATGATTTTTCACTCTTTTACCTTACCAGTCTCATAAGCCAAAAATATGGCAGGAAAATTATTTTCAAAAAATTTCACAAAAAAAGAGGCTCCTCTTCCGCAGAAAAACCTCTCTTCCTAACTCCCTCTTGGGGATAAATCCATATTCTGATCAATCCCTTACTGCCAGCTCATAGACCGGTACTCAATCACCCGCTCTCGCAGGATCAGATCACTTAACGCCTGCTTTGTCGCCTTATTTTCAAATAAGACCGCATTGATCTGCTCGACGATCGGCATGCTCACATGGTATTTGTTAGCAAGCGCCATCGCTGCCTTCGCACAGTTGACGCCCTCAATCGCCTGACGGATCTCCGATTTTGCCTGCTCAAGCGTCTTTCCCTTTCCGAGAAGGTATCCGCAGTTGTGATTCCGGCTATGGGTACTCGTACACGTTACGATCAGATCCCCGATTCCGGATAATCCGAAAAATGTCTCCATCTTGCCGCCAAGCTCCATCCCAAGCCGGCTGATCTCCACGATCCCCCGCGTCATAAGCGCCGCTTTGGTGTTGTCGCCAAGTCCCATTCCATCCAAAATTCCTGCTGCTAAAGCGATCACATTTTTTAAGGCGCCGCCAAGTTCGATCCCAACGATATCCGGACTTACATATACCCGGAAATTATCTCCCATAAACACATCCTGAATAAAAGCTGCTGTCTTCTCACTCTTCGCCCCTACTACAACTGTAGTCGGCATTCCTTTTGATACCTCTTCGGCATGGCTCGGGCCGGAAAGCACTGCTACATCTGCTTTTGGCAGCTCGTCCTCCAATATTTCACACATTGTCATCAATGTATTTTCTTCAATTCCCTTCGCCACATTTACCACGATCTGCCCCGCTTTGATGTAGGGTTCTGCCTCGTTCGCTGTCGAACGGATAAATGGAGATGCGGTGGAAAATACGATAATATCCATATCCTCACATGCCCGCTGCAGGTCATCCTCGATCACGATCGAATCCGGAAGCTTCGCTCCGGGAAGGCGGTCTACATGCTCTCTCTTTTCCCTGAGCATATCGGTCTCCGCTTTAATCTTTGACCAGACAGTCACTTTATGTCCATTGTTTGCACATAAGATCGCCAGAGCTGTCCCCCAGCTCCCCGCTCCTAAAAAACTGATCCTTTTCACTCTTTTTTCCTCCGTTTATTTCTTTTTCATTCCTAATTTATTTTCGGTTCCATTCAAAAGCCTCTTGATATTCGCGCTGTGCTTTATGTAAGCCAAGATCGTAAACATCAGGCTTATCACAAGAATCACCGGAAAATATGCACTCTCACGGTATGTCAGAACAGAAAAGATCGGAATATACCACACGACGATAAGCGATCCTAAAGACACATAGCGCGTCAGGGCAACCACTGCAATAAACAGTGCCAGCCCGATCAGGATCAACTTCAAATTCATCGTCGATACGATGATCACTGCTGCCGACACCGCAATTCCCTTTCCGCCTTTGAATCTCAGAGTGACCGGAAAATTGTGGCCGAGAACCACACCAAGTCCAGCAAACAGGGTAAACATGTATGTGAGGTCAGCAGAATATCCCATGTGGGCGCAATAAATAAATTTTACAGCGAGTGTCGGCACAAACGCTTTTAAGAGATCTCCCAGAAAAGTCAGCGCCCCGGCTTTCGCCCCCATCGACCGGAGAGCATTCGTCGTCCCTATATTTCCACTTCCGGTCGAGCGGATATCCATTCCCTGACTTTTTCCGATAAGATATCCGGTAGAAAAACACCCGAACGCATAGCCGATGGCCAGTATGGCGATTCCTGTCAAAATATATATCAGCACGTTATTTCTCCTTTCGCTCGCGAATAAACATCCGGATCGGCGTACCAGTGAACCCGAACGTGTCACGGATCCGGTTTTCAATGTATCTCTGATACGAAAAATGCATCAGTTCCTTACTATTTACAAAAAGAACAAAGGTCGGCGGTTTGATGCTGACCTGCGTCATATAATAAATTTTCAGTCTCTTTCCTTTATCCGAAGGCGGCTGCTGCATGGCAACTGCCTCCATGAGAATTTCATTGAGGACTCCGGTCTGGATACGCATCGAATGGAACTGGATCACCTTTTCGATCAGGTCAAATATCCGGTTCGTCCTCTGCCCGGTGAGTGCCGAAATAAATACGATCTCCGCATAGGGGACAAAAGAAAGGATTTCCCGAACCCGTCCGGTGTATTCCTTTACCGTATTATTATTTTTTTCCACAGCGTCCCATTTATTCACTGCAATGATAAGTCCTTTTCCTCTCTCATGGGCAATCCCGGCGATCTTAGCATCCTGTTCCGTCACGCCCTCCACCGCATCGATCATAAGAATAACGACATCCGAGCGCTCGATCGCCGCTACTGTCCTTATGATGCTATATCTCTCCAAATCCTCTTTTACCTTATTTTTCCTGCGGATTCCGGCGGTATCAATAAAAATATACTCTTTTTCGTCCCGCACGATTTCTGTGTCGATCGCATCCCTTGTCGTACCGGCAATATCCGATACGATCACCCGGTTTTCGCCTAACAGTTTATTTACAAGGGAAGATTTTCCGGCATTCGGTTTGCCGACGATCGCAATCTTGGGCCGCTCATCCTCTTCCTCTTCAAATTTTTCCGGATCAATATGCTCAAGGACAGCATCTAACATATCCCCGATCCCGAGCTTGGATGAAGCAGAAACCGGATGCGGATCCCCAATCCCAAGATTATAAAATTCATAAACATCCGGCATAAATTTTTCAAAATTATCCACTTTATTCACGACAAGAACGACAGGCTTGCCCGATTTCCGAAGCATGTCTGCCACCTTGAAATCCGCATCGACAAGTCCCTGCCTTACATCGGTAATAAATAAGATCACATCTGCTGTGTCGATTGCGATCCCTGCCTGCTCCCTCATATGGGAAAGCATGACGTCCTTTGTACCCATCTCGATCCCGCCCGTGTCGATCATGGACAAACTGCGGTTCAGCCATGTGATATCCGCATAAATCCTGTCCCTTGTGACGCCCGGGTAATCCTTTACGATGGATATTTTTTCTCCTGCAAGCGTGTTAAACAGCGTGGATTTCCCCACATTCGGCCTCCCCACGATTGCAATGATCGGTTTGCTCATAATATTTCCTCTTCTTTAATCCATATTCCTTTGTGTCCATAATCATTCTACAGGAATCCGCCCCTAAAATCAATAATATTTTTACAAAGCAGGAAAAGAAATCCGCTCTTGTAATCCCCCTCTGGAAATGTTATAATCCAGACAGAAACATATTTATTTTCAGATTTGGAAAAAATTTCAAAAGGAGGCTGATCTATATGGAGCTATCTAGTGGAATTGATCTCGCTGCCTATTCGATCTCACATTCATCAATGGATGTCTTATCTCAGGTCTCGATTGCCATGCTTGATAAAACTCTGGATATGCAGCAGATGATGGGTGACAATCTCACAAAACTGATGGAGATGTCTGTCAACCCTTCGGTCGGCGGAAATATTGATATCCGTATCTAAATCTGTTCCGATCCCATTGGGGCATGTCTTTTTCTATACCGTTTCAAATGCATTTACAAAATGCCGGATGTAATCCCCATCGATTGCGACCACATCAAACCGCATCGGTGTGTCCGGCGGTACATGTTCTTTGCATATATAATATCTGGCACACTGGCAGATGCGTTTTATTTTCGTGAACGAAACCGCATAACTACTTTCGCCGCAATTTGCGTTTTTCCGGTATTTTACCTCGACAAACACAAGGCGGTCTTTTTCTTTTGCCACGATATCAATTTCCGAATACCGGCACCAATAGTTGACCGCAAGGATTTCAAAGCCCTTTTGCCTTAGAAAATCACAGGCTAGTTCTTCTTTTTCCTTTCCAATCCGGCGTTTGTTCACCCGGCTTTCCCTCGGTTTTCCCTCTTTTTTCGTCCCTGATCTCCTCCCTTTTCGTCTCTTTCCACCTCTCCACAATGATGTACTGGTTACAGCGCCATAATGATCTCCCTGATCTCCTCCTCCGCTGTCGGTCTGGCATACACATCCTCGCCAAACGTCATCACATCACCAATGCCCTTCTGAAACACAAAACGAAGTTTCCCATCGCGCACTTTCTTATCTGTATAAAGTTTTTTCACAAGTGCTTCCCTGTCAATATAATCTGGAATCCGCACAGGAAGACCGATCTTTTCCTGAAGGGAAATGACCCTGTCACGCTCCTGTTCCGTCAAAAATCCGAGCTTGCAGCCAAGCATTACCTGCGCAGCCATTCCGATCGCAAGCGCCTCTCCATGAAGCAGACGGTATTCGCTGACAGTCTCGATCGCTCTTCCCACCGTATGCCCAAGATTCAAAATCTCCCGGAGACTCTTTTCCTTTTCATCCTTCATGACAACCTGATATTTGACGTTACAATTTTTTTCTGAAATATATTCGCATACCGCCGGATCGCAGTTTAAAACCTCTTCTACATGCTCTTCGATATAATCAAAGAAATCTCCATCCGCAAGGCATGCATGTTTCACGGTCTCCGCCATTCCATTTACGATATGATTTTTCGGAAGCGTTTTCCATGTATCTATATCTACATACACCTTCCGCGGCTGATAGATCAAGCCGATCAGATTGGTGGCAAGTTCTGTGTCGACTGCTGTTTTTCCGCCGATGGAAGCATCCGCTGCCGCTAAAAGGGAGGTCGCATAATTCACAAACGGAACCCCTCTTCCAAACGTTCCCGCCACAAATCCGGCAAGATCGGAAACCACGCCTCCGCCCACTGCCACCACACAGCAGTCCCGCCGAAAATCTTTCGCAAGCATCGCATCTTCTAACATCTCTTTTGTCTTTCGCACCTTACTTTTTTCACCCGCCGGAAATACAAACAGTTCTGCCTGAAAGCCTGTTGCCCGAAGCGCTTCCAGCACAGGTTTTCCATAAAGCTCTTCCACATTTGTATCCGTGATGACTGCAAACTTGCGGATTGACCCAGCCAGTCCGTCTTTCATATCCCGAACAAACTCCGGAATCAGATCTCTTCCAATCTGCACGTCATAAGAATCATCGACAACCTTTTTTAATTCAACTCTGAAATTTTGCATCGTGTTCCTCCAAATCTCACATTTAGTCCCCTCGTACACTCCCAAATATACCACGAATTTCTGCTTCCCGCAACTATCATTTTCCGGTTTTTTCACTCGTATTCCGATTCGTTTTCGCAAATCCGCCCTTGCGGCACTACCGCTTTATCAGAAAAAAAGTTCGTTTCTTGACTTTATCTTTCCCCTATGGTATGATTCAGATAGTTTTTGAGATAAGAAAGGAGGACACCGGACAGACAGAAATGTCTTCGCAAAGCGATAAAATTAGCGCCAGACCACACAATATTTTTCCCTTTCGGTGTGGTTGACGAGGTTGGAGAGTTTGTGTTTATCTCACACATCACAGGAAGCGTCCTGTGCATCGAAAATTCGGCGGATACTCTCCCGTATACTCTGTGATATACGTTATGTACCGCACAAATCAGCAGGTAACTGCCACACAAAACCGGTACAGATCATACAAAAACCCAATTACGAATATAATTTTTCTGAAAAACTTCTATCGGCAGATTTTCCATAGGAGATTTATTGATATGCACAGATTTTCTGTCTGCGCCCGATAGAACACAATTCAAACCCAGACTGAATGGAGGATTTAATAATTATGTGTGGAATTATAGGATATGTAGGCTTTCTTGATGCCAAAAAAACATTGATCGACGGATTACAGACATTGGAATACCGCGGTTATGACAGCGCCGGCATTTCGTTTTTTACTGATGAGGGAATCGAGACGATCAAAACCGTTGGAAAGGTTTCGGTTCTCCGCGAACTCGTAAAAGCGCAGGCGGATGACGTCATTTCCACCTGCGGGATCGGACATACACGGTGGGCAACCCACGGCGGGGTTTCTAATACCAACTCGCATCCCCACACCGCAGGAAAAGTAACGCTCATACACAATGGAATCATTGAAAATTATCAGGAACTTCAAGAGGAACTAGCGGAAAAGGGACGGACTCCGGTCTCCCAGACGGATTCGGAAATCGCGGCGTTGGTCATCGACGAATGCTATCACGGGGATCCCGAAGAAGCGATACGCCTTGCTGTTTCAAAACTCGTCGGCGCTTATGGGTTCTGCATCATGTTTGAAGATATCCCGGAGACGATCTATGCGATCCGGAGCGGAAGCCCGCTTGTGGCCGCCCATACGGAAAAAGGCTCGATCATTGCTTCGGATATGGTCGCTCTCGTAAACCATACAAAGCACTATTTTGTATTAAAAGAAAAGCATATTGCAAAGATCACAAAAGATGAAATCATCGTAAAAAATGAATATGGCGACATATATGGCCCCACGATCCACCATATCAGTTGGGATGTGGGCGCTGCCAAAAAAGGCGGCTATGATTTCTTTATGATGAAGGAAATCCGCGAACAGCCGGAATCACTCCGCAATACGATCGCACCGAGAACCGTAAATAACATGCCGGACTTCTCTACCGATCAGGTCTCCGATGACATTTTCCGGGATATTAACCGGGTCATCGTCACTGCCTGCGGAACAGCCATGCACGCCGGGCTGATCGGAAAAAATATGATTGAACGCCTCGCAAGGATTCCTGTAACCGTGGAAATCGCTTCCGAGTTCCGTTATCAAAATCCCATTGTTGATACCCACACTCTCCTGATCACGATTTCACAATCCGGAGAGACCGCAGATACCCTTGCCGCACTGAAACTTGGCAAATCAAAAGGGGCAAAAACCCTTTCTGTCGTCAATGTAAAAGGCTCTTCAATCGCAAGGGAAAGCGACTATGTACTCTACACCCACGCAGGGCCGGAAATCGCTGTGGCAAGTACAAAGGCATACACCGTACAGCTCTCCGTCATGTACCTGATCGCATTCCGGCTCGCTTACGTGACCGGAAACATTTCAGAAGACGAAACAAAAGAATATATGGAAAATCTGGTCGGCGTCGCAGATAAAGTCGAAGAGGCTCTCTCCTTTGATTCCCAGATTGAAAACATCGCGAAACGTCTGATCCGTTCCAATGATATTTTCTTTATCGGCCGCGGACTGGACTATGCACTCTCCTGTGAGGGATCACTTAAACTTAAGGAAGTCAGCTATATCCATTCGGAAGCCTATG
Source organism: Roseburia sp. (assembly GCA_023664685.1). GTDB lineage: Bacteria > Bacillota > Clostridia > Lachnospirales > Lachnospiraceae > Eubacterium_F. Next base: position 9,830 of record JAMPFC010000058.1, read on the forward strand.
CCGCCGGTGAACTCAAACATGGAACGATTTCGCTGATCACAGATAATGTACCAGTCATCGCCCTTGCGACACAGCCCGACGTCTACGCCAAAGTGATCTCCAATGTCCAAGAAGTCCGCTCACGCGGTGCCAAGATCATTCTCATCACAGACATCAATGCCTCTGTGGATGCGAGTCTGTGCGACCACCAGATCGTACTTCCCGAAACCTCACCGCTCTTCACTCCGTTTGTCTCCGCGATCGTACTGCAGTATCTCGCATATTACGTATCCGTGGAAAAAGGGTTGAATGTAGACCAGCCGAGAAATCTGGCAAAATCGGTGACGGTTGAGTAAAGAGACGCATTCCAGCCCCTTCGGGCAGACGAATTGATCTACAAAGCGCAATTAAGTCTGCCCGAAGGGGCTGGAACGCTTATATAACCAAAAGAAGTTTTGCTATATCAAAGTCCGGCATCCTCTGCGGGGAGACTTAATTGCGCTTTGTAGATCAATTCGTCTCCCCGCAGAGGATGCCGGACATATATTTCTAATAAACTACAACCGGTGTCCCTACCTCCACTTCTTCATAAAGTTTTGCCGCAAAGGAATAGGGAAGGTTTGCGCAGCCATGCGACCCTCCGGTCTTGTATATATTTCCCCCAAATTTGCTTCGCCATGTGGCGTCGTGAAGCCCCTGACCATCCCAGTTAAATGGCATCCAGTAATGGACAAACGAGCGGTATCCCTGAACAGCCATCGTTCCAAGATAACGGTCTCTTTGTTTCGCAAAAATCCTGTGAACGCCTACCGTCGTCTTTCTGTCCTTTGTGAGTTTCCCCGTGACGGTATCGGAATCCATTTTTAATTTTCCATTTTTATAAAACCACACATGCTGTCTCTTTATGCTGATTTCAACATACGTATCCCCGATATCATCCTCTCCGTGCTGTGCCGCCACATTGCGGTACACAGGCTCCACATTTTTACTCTTCTTGTTTTTTAATAACTTATTGAGTTGTTTGACCGTCTCATCTTCGTTGATCCACCAACCCATGATTCCACCTTTGATCGTAACTGTTCCGTCCTTCGTTGATTTGAATTTGCGGGTTTTTCCGTACGTATTATATTTTTTAGAAAGCTGCTGCACATAATTTTTCACCCATTTTGTCTTCAGGGTAAGCGCCGCTGTATCCGGATCGTATTCCATATGCTTTTTGATCTTTTCCCAGTCAATGACCTCCTTTTGGTCTCCAAACTCATACGTGATCCGCATATTCGAATAAGCGGAAATCTCCTCTACCACTTTTACGATATTCTCACTCTCTTTCGTAAATTTAGGCTGAATATAATAGTCTCCCAGATCATAATCCAGTTTGAGCCCCGTATTGATGCCCTCTTTCATATCGCCAACCAGATTATCAAAATCAACCTCGTCTCCCCGGATCTCCGGCACAAGTTTGAAGTTCTCATCCAAATATGCTTCACGGGCTTTCGTCGTCGCCGCCGGAAGCGCATTTTGAAGAAATTCTTTTAACTTCTGCTCATCTACAACCGAACTGGAGGGCTTTACCTGAAAATCCTTTTCTCTTCCAAAAAGGTACTCTGTAAACGTAAAATTATTTTTGCATTCCACAACTTCTTCTTTTGCAAACTCCCTCGTCACCGCGGCTGAAATATCCACATCGTACTCTTCTTTATCCTTAAAAAAACGGACAGTAAATCCCCTCGAATCATTCATGACTGCCACAGCCTCATCCACCGTCAACGAACTTACATCCGTATTGCTTATATACGTTTTTCTCCCAAATTTATCTGCAAAGTATTCCCTGCTATTAAAAAGGATCAGTCCAACAAGGCACAATAATACCACGCCTGCGATCATCCCGGCGATGACCAGTCCCCTTTTTTTCTTCATAACAAAGCGTTCCACCTTTCTATCAACATCCCAACAAGTATATCATCCTATAACGATTATTTCAATATATAATTTTTTACATTTTTGATAAAAAAGTGGAAGATGAAAGAAAGAACCTCACTCGTATTTTAGACAAAAACTCCATACTGGTCGCTGCACAAATATATATCATGGGAATATAGTTTGTGATGTAGCGGGCATGCGCTTCCCACATGACCAAAAAGAGTAAAAGTCCAAAAATGGATAGAAATGGGGTAATGTAAGCCGGGGAAACGCGATCACCTTTTTTGTATGTGTATATATTAGAGAAACCGCCTAATATCATGATCAAAAAGAAACCAAGATAAATCCCGGAACACAATTTTTGATATTGTTCATAATGTGTGCCGCTTGATGTTACATAATCATTGAGAGCTGTTTGTCTTGCCATTCCGTGATAGAAAAACGCCGTCAACTCGTAAGTCCCATCAGAAAAGCATTTAACAGCTTTTCTCGTCATCAGATCGATCATCCCGCTGACACCATAATCCGATATTCTTTGTTTGATCCGAGCAGCGATCGCAGAATCCCGCTCTTCGACAGAAGAAAATCCCGTTGAAAAAGCGACATCTTCCGCATTATAATCGGCTTCTCCCTGTAACCCCATCATGATCCAGTGGGTTGGCGGAAGTTTCTTTTGTTCGCAGACTTTCTGAGACAAATGATGGGAGTAGATCATATTGTAAAAACAGAAATTACAAGCGGCATAAATAGCCGCAATAACGATCACACCCAGAAAAAGCCGCTTGAACTCAAACCGAAGAAGCAGCTCTATCACGATCGCAATCGCTATGATGACTACTGTAAATTTTATGGTCATGCCGATCCATGCAGTCAACCCCATAAAAACAAGATAAAGAATCTGCCATTTTCTCTTTTCCGTATCTCTAAGTTTCAAATATAAAAAGTAAAATAAAACAGGAAAAATCATCGTTAAGACATCTGTATAAAAAACGGCGGCGCCAAGGTAAGAAGGCAGACTCACCATGAAAATATACAGAACAAAAATGGCAGTTTTTACAGAAACCAACTTTTTGCAAATATAAAAACATAACAGCATCATAAGTATATTCAGGATTGCATTTGTCACCATAGCAGCCATAGAGTAATTATGGATGCCAAATATTGAGACAATCTTAAAAACAATAGCAAGCAGTGACATTCCGCCCAGATTATTCGGAAACAGATAAAAATAATCCGATGGATTTGGAAACACTCCTGTTTCCGCCCAACTGATCGCGCCCTGATATATATTTGCAAAATCCCAATTTGGAGTAATTTCCAAAAAATACCCGAAAACGATCTGGAGGATCAACATGATCCCTAGAAAAGCGGCTACGATCTTTATATAATGTTTTTCTAAAAAACTGGTGAATCTTGAAAGAAACATGTATACAAAAAAACTGACAGCAACTGTCACAAGAGTACGCAAAAACATGCCAAAAGAATAACGGTCGTTACAAATATGGCAGTATACATACAGAAAACTGATGGAAATCAGCGCAGATAATACGATCAATGCGATTTTTCGGAACTGATCTGATTTATTTATTGTTTTTATATTCGCCATAATGCTAAATTGTCCTTTCATCAAACAATGTATTTATGAATATATTACCATATTCTCATTGAAAATTAAAGACAAAAATCCGTATTTAAAATTTACTTCCGCAGTTTCGACATTCATAAGTCTTACCCATAACATCCATTCCCCAGATTCCTCCAAAGCCGGCTTCCAAAAACTTTCTGCCCATTGAAATCTTAGATAGTCTGGTGGACTGGCAGATAGGACAGCGAGGGATGTGTTCTCTTTCTTCGGGTGATTTATTTTTATAACTCGTATTCCATTCCGCAAGTTTACGTTCCGATTCTTCTGCTTTTTGATTTGCTTTTTTCCAGTCTATTTCAGGGAATGGTTTGAATGGTTCGTTTTTCTTGCGCTCCTCCCGCCAGTACTGGGCATCCTCTTCTCTACCTTCAAACTGGGAAAATTTATCTACTCGAAATCCAGCCCAGAAATCTCCATTCTCTGTGGAAAGTCCATAACTATAGAACCTACCTTCGTCAAAATTTGGATTACTCTTTATCCGGTTTAACAGTTGCTCATCATAGGCATCCTTTTCTGTTTCTGATAACTCCGCATATTTTAGGGCAGTCATATCATCTTCTGACCATAACCCACCACAGACCGGACAATTCTGGCTGCTTCTATACGGATTAAATTCATCCATCACATATCCACACTTTTCGCAATACCTCATAAATTTTCCTAGGAAATACCATTGCCAATTCTGATAGTTTATCTGAAAAATCAAATGAACAAAAGAATGAAAGCTATAGAACTACTACAAAAATTAATGACGACGAATTAAGACAATTAACAAAATCTATCCAAAAATGCAATACAACCGCACAAGTCGATGTGGTAATCAAAGAGCATGGCCTTGAGAATATCGAGAGTCTCCCGAAACACATCAAAGGAGTTTATGAAAAAGGTGATGTAAATAATCCTTTCATAATCCTCACAATTCCGCTTGAATGATTTTTCCAAAATTAATCTCATCCTGCAACAAACCGTAAACATACGCAGGGCTTTCTCTGTAAAGCCCTGTCTCTACATCTGAAATCTTGTCATAAATAGCCGAAGAATATAGCACAGACATGGCAACATCATACTCTATTTTTTGCACTTCAACAATAATCTCCACCAAATATTGATAGAAAAAAACTCATCTATATTTATTTAAAAACTATATTGCTTTAAGCTTATTACCACATTTCATGGTGAACTCATCTCCACTATTATATTTTATAGTAACCTCATATCTAAGAATTGATGCTTTACTATCCTCATCATAATTTTTTATGAATTCTACCGCATCATCTACAGATAAAAGTATCTGTTCTTTTCCATGAATAGGAATTACAAGTATTTGTGTTACCTGTTGATCCAATGACTCTTTTATTCTATTTGCGAGTGCCTCAAGTTTATTTTTATTTCTACGATAGAAATTATCTTTTAAATCTTGCTTCTTCACAGAAGATAGTCTTTTCACATTAGTTGCTATCTCTTCAATTTGAGCATCTGGCGTACCTTCCTCCCAAGCTATTTCTATTCCAACAGCCTCTCTATATAATTGGCACATATCTTCATATGAAATATGTACAACATAAAAACCTTGTGATTCCAATTGCGCTATCGAATTTTGAGTAAATTCACCTGACAGAACAGCGGCATAAAATGGACAATTTTCTCTATACGTCCTAACAAGCGGTAAAATCGCCCCAGAAATTTCTTGTGCTTTTGCTTTTGAATGCTTTGTATACCTTCTCCATGCCATTTCAATAAAGGCCTTTGGCTTTCCCATCTCATCTTCTGAACCACCTTCCTCAATGACAATATCCAATTTATGTTTATTACCTTCCTCATCAATACCTACTACTTCTTTAGCATCATTCCGTGCTTTACGTGGATGACGATAATCAAGATAAAACCCTTTTTTATCAACTAACGGTTTCAAGTATTCTATTATTGACTCTTCAAAAAAATCTCCTATTAGTTCTCCTAACCTATGTGATGGTGATTTTGCCATTTTTTTACCCCCTTATCCATAATCTGCCTTCTTTCAAAGGCACTGTATGTTTTCTATTCTTCCATTTTATGTTGCGATCTCTTGTTTTTTCAAACCAATATTCTTTAAATCCTGCTGATATAGCCAACTTACCAAGCCATTCATCCACTGGAACATACACTCCATACGGTGCAGAGTCCCCAATAACAAAACAAATAAGAGAATCTTCTTTACACACCCTTCTTAATTCTCTCCAGATTTTAGCCAGATCTAAAAAATACAGAGCTACCATAGTATAGTAATTCTTTTTACCACCATGATTCTCCTTTTCTCTTTCCATCAACTTACATACTTCAACTATTTCATCATGTATTGGTAATAGAATAGGATCTTCTAAGTATTCATATGTTTTTTTCGTTTCCTGTGATACCATCTGTGAGCATGATCTGACAAGCCCCGGTCTAATAAGTGTCTGTAAATCTCCCCACCCTTTAATAGTTCCTAAAACAGAAAGTTCCAATCTGGTTGCATCAGCATAATCATAATTATTTGCGTATGGTGGCGATGTTATTATTAAATCTATGCTTCTATCCGCTATTGACGATTTATGTCTTGCATCTTGTTGGATCAACAATGATTCTTTTTTTGCTCCAATTTTCTGAAACGCAGATATATCCTCGCAAATTATATCCATTTGCTTCTCAAATGCTTCATAAGCCGATAACACTTTTGCTTTTGTCTTATTTGGTAACACATATTGCCATGTGGCTGTTCCAGCATGTGACGCTGATCTAAGCATCGAAACAAAGCCCACCCAAATCAATTTATCCTCTTTACTACTTTTGCACAAAGTATCAATGGATTGCTTTAATGCATCAATTTCAGCCAAATTTTTATCATCATAGCATTTCTTTACTATTTCCGGAAACTGACTGTTTTTAAAAGCGTTGCTTTTAGCGTATTTAATTACTTCCTTTGTCTGTTTCCTTACCTTTTCAGCACCTGCATCCCAACATAACTTTGCATCGGCTATTTCATAAACCAACGGTTGAGATTCATATCCTACCGAAGAAATTCCAATTTCATCACATGCTAACAATGTAGTTCCTGATCCTGCAAACGGATCAAGAACCCTTATATCTTGTTTTTTTTCTTTTCGTATATATTCCTTGACAACATTTTTTACCCATTCTGAAGAAAAACCTGCAGTATATCTATACCACCTATGAATTGGTAATGTCATATTATCCGCAAATGTAGAACTACTATCTATTTTTGCCATTATTATTATCCTCTTTTTCTTTGCATCCTAATTCTCCGTATTCATCAGCACCGTTATTATGTAAATACTTCAGTTTTCAAACGAGAAGTCCTAACAATGCAAACCATATCCACTAAAGCAGGCGTAAAAGCTGCACCAGCTCATGCGGCTCATCCGCATTTGATATGGTCTGTCTGGTGTCAAACTGTGAAAAACGGTTATCACGATAGAACGATAGGAGCTTGTCCTCATTTTCCGCTTCCAAGAATGCTACCATGCCGCCAAACATATATTGTGTTGCTTTAATTTTATCCCATGCCAGCTCAAGAAGCTCTTCACCAGTAATCATTTTATTATTATTTTCAGAATAGTTTTTACCTAATTGTGCAATCAAATAAGCTGACATTGTATATGTATCCGATTTTTTATCCAATTCACTAACCCGCAACAGTTTTTTCTTTACAGTATTACTTACCGTTTCTCCCCTTACTGTCAGAGGTTTCAATGCAAGAGTAAAATACCCCGTCAGCCTTCCACCAACAACTGAAAACACAAGATATGTAACGGACTGATTCTCCTTCGTAAATTCAATAGAGCTGTGTTTCAAAAATCGTTCAACATCAGGATTGATCGGACAAGAAAACTCGGAGAGGATTTGAAGGAGTTCCCCCTCTCCGAGTTCGGGATTCTCATTACCAATATACCGACGGATATTGACAATTTTATATTTGTTTTTTTCTGCCATTCGCCTTTTTCCTCATTCTCATAAATTCAAGTAACTCTGCCTCGTCTGTTATTTCGCTTGCAGCTACGGGAGTACGAACAGGACGGTTTTTGGCAGATTCTTCAATCGCATT
>JAMPFC010000059.1 GCA_023664685.1 Roseburia sp.
AACGAACACCGAAAAAACCGTAGGTTTTGAGGTGAGCACTCATGCATAATAGTTATAAAAATAAGTTCTGACGAACTTATTAGCGAGTTGCTTCGCAATATCGCTACTAGAAAAAGGGAAATCCATAGAAGCGGCTCTACCCTTTTAATGAAAATAAGCTAAAACCTCATATGAGGCTAGCCGTCACTATTGGTAGTAGTGGCGGCTATTTTCTTTTACCCTTAAAGATCTGATAGAACAGACTAATAAGGGCAACAATGAACGAACAGAATAAAAAGAAATCCTGATATGTAATCATTGCACCGCCCTCCTTTCTTTCGTCTGGAGGGCTTATTTGAACCCTCCGATGAAACTAAGAGGGTAAAGCCGCCTTTGGCTCTATGGTTTTCCCATGTATCCATGATACCATACCCAAAATAACATTTCAATGACATCTCCTCAAAAATTCATTACCCCCTTTTCATGATTGGCTAAACCAAATCCTCTGTTGTCTCCCTCCCCCCATTTGCAAACCACCAAGAATAAAATAATCCTCCCGGGAGACTTATGGCCCCGCCGGGGCTTATGCTCTGGCTTGACAGAGCATTTGGCCCGCTGCGTGGGACATCGAGCGCGAGCGGTCTCCCACGGAGGATTATTTTATTCTTCCCTTTTGATCAAAACAATGCTATAATATTTTTATATATCGTCAATAGTGGGGTAATATCGCCAACCGCATTTTACCGCATTCATATTGACCGTATCCGGATACTATGATACGGGATTGGAGGAAAGTTTTGAAGGGAAATCGAATACAGGGAACCCTGCGTTCCTACCTGAGATGGCCGCTGCTGCTCTCGCCGCTTTTGCTTGCCATGAATATTCATATATATACACTGGATTTAAAAATCGGCGCAATCATGACCATATACGTTCTTTTATATATCATCATTGCCTTTCTTCTCTTATACTTTAAGCGAAGAGCGCTTTTGAAAGATATCGTCCAGTATGCGATCCGTTTTAACCACACGACAAAAAGCCTTGCCAGTGAGCTTGCGATCCCGCTCGCCATCACGGACTGGGCCGGTTCCTGCCTGTGGTGCAACAACCGTTTTGTCGATCTATTCTGCCCACAGGGCGCAAGAAAAAAATTTACGATGGAATCTGCGATCCCAAATCTGACCGTAGATACATTTCCAAAAAACACGACGGAAAATTCCGAGATCCATTTCCACACGGAGACGGAATATTTCAAAGCTGTCATTCAGAAAGTAAATGTATCCGAGACCACGGAAGAACTTGCTGACGAATCTGCTTCTATGGGACTTGGTGACAACTTTTATGTGTTCTATATTTTTGATGAGACAGAAATCGTTCGTTATATCAAAGAAAACAACGAACAGCGGTTGGATGTAGGACTTTTATATATTGACAACTACGAGGAATCCCTCGAACCGGTGGACGAGGTGCGACGGGCATTGCTCACTGCCCTCATTGACCGGAAGATCAACAAGTACATGCTTAAAATCGATGCCATTACAAAAAAACTGGAAAAAGACAAATACATTTTCCTATTCCGTCACAAATACCTGACCGAACTTCAGAACGATAAATTTTCACTTCTTGACGAAGTACGAAATATCAATGTCGGGGAAGATGTCTCGATCACGATCAGCATGGGCATCGGCATTCAGGCAGACTCCTACAAAAAACGTCAGGAATACTCCCGAAGCGCCATCGACCTTGCACTCGCCCGCGGCGGTGATCAGGTCGTCATAAAGACGAAGGATAATCTCCTTTATTATGGCGGAAAAAGCATACAAAAAGAAAAAAATACACGCGTCAAAGCCCGTGTCAAAGCCCATGCACTCCGCGAATCCATTGAAGCCGCCGAGCAGATCATCATCATGGGACACACCCTCCCGGATGTGGATGCTGTCGGAAGCGCGATCGGCATTTACCGCATCGCAAAAGCCCTCGGCAAAACCGCTTACATCGTAGTAAATAAAGTAACCTCTTCCCTTCGTCCCGTCATAACCATGCTACGGGAAAATGGGGATTATGAAGAGGAGTTGTTCATATCCGGAGAAACAGCAAAAACGCTTATGACTAGCGGAACCCTTCTTGTGGTAGTGGATGTAAACCATCCCTCCTACACAGACGAACCGCCGCTCGTAGAACTTGCTTCCTCCCTTGTCGTACTGGATCACCACCGTCAGGCGGGAGAATCTTTTGAAAATCCTACCCTGTCTTATGTGGAGCCATTCGCCTCCTCTGCCTGCGAAATGGTAGCGGAAATCCTGCAGTATGTAGGAGATGAAGTGAAATTAAAGTCCTACGAAGCAGACGTCCTGTATTCCGGCGTCATGATCGACACCAATAATTTCATGAACAAACCGGGCGTCCGAACCTTTGAAGCAATGGCATTTTTACGTCGTTCCGGTGCTGATATCACACGCATCCGCAAAATGTTCCGTTCCGATCTGAACGAGTACAAAGTAAAGGCAGAAGCGATCCAGAACACAGATATTTTTATGGATTTTTATGCCATTGCGCTTTGCAACGCCAACCACTGCGAATCACCTACTATCGTAGGCGCCAAAATTGCCAATGAATTATTGGATATCGAAAACATCAAAGCTTCCTTTGTCCTGACGGAATTTGAAGGAAAAATATATATCAGCGCCCGTTCGATCGATGAACTCAACGTCCAGATCGTCATGGAAAAACTAGGCGGAGGCGGCCATATTACAAGCGCCGGGGCGCAGCTTGAAAACTGCACACTTTATGAGGGCGGGGAAATTCTCCGCAACACACTGAAAAAAATGAAAGAGGACGGTGATATACTGTGAAAGTAATTTTATTAGAAGATGTGAAATCCCTTGGGAAAAAGGGCGAGGTCGTAAATGTAAATGACGGTTATGCAAGGAATTTTATTTTCAAAAAAAATCTGGGAGTTGAAGCCACTTCCAAAAATCTCAATGACCTCAAGCTTCAAAAACAGAATCAGGAAAAAGTGGCCGCTGAAAATTTGGAAAAGGCAAAAGAACTGGCTGCTGAGTTATCCGGCAAATCAGTCACTTTGTCGATCAAAGCCGGCTCCGACGGACGCACTTTTGGCTCTGTTTCTACCAAAGAAATTTCAACCGCTGCCAAAGAGCAGCTTGGCTATGAACTTGACAAAAAGAAGATGCATCTTGCGGAACCGATCAAAAACACCGGCACTTTTACCGTTCCCATTAAGCTTCATCCGAAAGTGACCGCAGAACTTAAAGTCATCGTAAAAGAGAAATGAGGAGCAAATGGAAGATCAAATCATCAAACGAATCCTTCCCCATAGCACCGAAGCGGAGCAATCCGTAATCGGCGCTATGTTATTGGATCAGGATGCGATCATCACCGCATCCGAGATCCTTCTGCCGGAAGATTTCTACAATCCGCAGTACAAAACATTATATGGCGCTATGATCTCACTCTATCAGGAGGGAAAACCTGCCGATCTTGTAACCCTTCAGGACAAACTCCACGAGCAGGAAGTTCCCGCCGAGCTTTGCAGCGTGGAATTTATAAGCGGCATTATTTCCTCTGTCCCCACCTCTGCAAATATCAAATATTACGCTGATATTGTTAAGAGCAAGGCTGTTTTACGAAGGCTGATCCGGGTTTCTGAGGGAATTACAAATGACTGCTATCAGGATACGGAAAACCTCGACACACTCCTTGACAATACGGAAAAACAGATTTTTGACGTCGTGCAGAACCGCTCTACGAGCGACTTTGTTTCCATTAAACAAATCGCTCTGGAGACACTTGAAAGCATTCAGAGCGCCTCAAAAACCGTCGGAGCAGTGACAGGATTGTCGACCGGTTTTTATGATCTGGATGCGCGCACTGCCGGTCTGCAAAAATCAGACCTGATCCTGATCGCCGCAAGGCCTTCTATGGGAAAAACCGCTTTTGTACTCAATATCGCAGAAACCGTAGCGATCAAAAACAATATTTCCACCGCTATTTTCAGTCTGGAGATGTCCCGGACGCAGCTTGCCAAACGACTGCTTTCCATGAACTCAAAAGTCGATTCCCAGCACATTCGGGTCGGCAATCTGGCAGACGACGAGTGGGGAAAACTGACAGAAAGTACGATCCTTCTCGGAGAATCCCCCCTTGTCATTGATGACACCCCGGGCATCAGCATTGCGCAGCTTCGTTCTAAGTGCCGAAAGCTGAAACTGGAAAATAACCTCGGACTTGTCATCATCGACTATCTGCAGCTCATGTCAGGCTCCGGCGGCAGAAAAAACGAATCCCGCCAACAGGAAATTTCCGAGATTTCCCGTTCCCTGAAAGCTCTTGCAAGAGAAATCGACTGTCCGGTCATCGCCTTGTCACAGTTGAGCCGAGCGGTGGAGAGCCGCGAGGACAAGCGCCCAATGCTCTCTGATCTACGTGAGTCCGGAGCCATCGAGCAGGACGCCGACGTCGTTATGTTTATTTATCGGGACGAATATTATCATAGAGATTCTGACAGCAAAGGCGTGACGGAGATCATCATCGGAAAACAGAGAAACGGCCCCACTTGCACGATCAAGTTGAAATGGCTCGCCGAATACACGAAATTTGCCAATTTAGAGACAAATTAGCCGGATTTTCTTATATTTTGTCATATACAGGCGTAAACCGTCGAGCGATTTTTGAAAAAAATGACATACCCTACTTTGAAGTCCTTTCCCTTAATGTTATACTTATTTGTGAACTTAGCACGATACGCTAAACATTAAGGAAAGGACTGATTTTTTATTATGAAAGAACCTGTACAGTTGTGTTATTCCATCTCAGAAGCAGCGAAGCTGATGAACGTTGAGCCGCATGTACTCCGCTATTGGGAGGACGAGCTTAGCCTTAACATCAGCCGCAATTCTATGGGACACCGCATATATACCGATGATGACCTGAAAATCTTCAAATCCATCCAGCATCTGAAAGCAAACCACATTTCACTAAAAGATATCAAGGGACAGCTCCCCGCCGCCTCTTCTGTCACCGCTGTCAGCCCTGCCGGACAAACCGGTATAAAAACTTCTGGCAATATGGGGAATGGCGATAAAATGACACAATTTAAGTCTATACTTACAACTATCATAAAAGACGCCATGAGTGAAAATTCCAGAGAGCTTAGTGATAACATCAGTTCAAGGGTTTCTGATGATGTCCGCAAGGAGATTGATTTTCTCGTACGGCAGCGTGAAGAGGATGACGAAGCCCGTTTTAAAAAACTGGACGAAACCATCCGGACATTTCAGAAGGCAAGACAGGAGGCGGCGATTACAAAAGTTGCTGAAAATAAAGGAAAAAAGAAACGTTTTTTTAGTAAGAGCAAGTAAAAAATTCCTTTACTATTTTTCCCTTTAGTACTTGCATTCCCTTTATGAAAATGTTATAATGTTTTCACGGTATTGCTCTACATATTAGTGAACTTTCACGAAATATGGAAGCACAAAATTTAAAGGAGGAAGAATGTTTATGTTCTCAAAAATTTCAAAGAAATTTGTTGCAGTAGCATTGGTTCTTGCAGTAGCACTTTCCTGTGCATCTATTGTAGCTCCGGACGCTTCTGCTGCAAAAGCAAAACTGAACAAAAAGTCACTCAGCCTTACTGCTGGTGATAAAGCAGTTACACTGACAGCAAGCGCTAAGGCTAAATGGGCAACAAGCAGTAAAACAATCGTTTCCATCAAAGGAAGCGGTAAGAAATGTACCGTAACTCCACTCGCAAAAGGTACTGCTACGATCACAGCTACGATCGGAAGCGAGAAAGTTACATGCAAAGTAAAAGTTGCAGCTCCTAAAGCTGGTAAAGTGATCTACGACCTTGCAAAAGAGACAGGGTCTGATCCTTCAACGGGTGAGTCTTGGGCAGCACCACTTAAATGCCCTTACAGTGAGTTCAAGTACAACGGATTCAGAATCTGGCTCTGCCGTGCTACTTTCTATGATCCGGCAAATGGCGGTGTTGACTACAGAGGAAGAAAGATCAACGTTTCCATCACAGTTAAGAACTCCGGTAAGAATGACCTTGCTGAGCTTGGATTCTGCTTCAACTACACAAGCCCGCATACGTATCCATTCGCTTACCATGTAATCGATTCTAAGCTTCGTGCTTCGATCGCTAAGAAAGCAGGAAAGAAATGGAGCTTCAAGAGCGTGCAGGCTACTGAGAAAAAATATGGCGGAAAAACTGTAGAAGGCAAGATCAAAAAAGGTAAAACATATACCTATAACTTCTCCTTCACAATTCCGAAGAACGCTATGAACGGTGACAAAGATCCGGATACGAACATCAACTATCCGATCATGTTCTACATCCCGAACTTGAAGGATAACTCTCCGTATCGTGATGGCGACCAGATCACTGTACTGAAAGCTAAATTCACATTAGGATAATTTCTTTGTGAACGAACGGATCATTATGATTTTAAAAAGGAGCTGCCAGTGTGCAGCTCCTTTTTCATACTTGATTACATTTGAATCTTTTCGTAAGCTCCGCTTACACTTCTTTTGAACGATTTCATCTGCCCCTCTGGCTTCATCCCTAGCTTCATCTAACGCTTTTTATGTTTCTTGTTTTCCTTCTCATTAAAACTATCCTCCAACTGCTGCAGCAATTTTTTCTGCTCCTTGCTGACCGTCGTCGGGACATCTACCACGATATCTACATAATGATTTCCACGAAGTTTTTTATTCCTGAGTGAAGGAACGCCCTTCCCACGAAGTCTCACTCTAGTTCCCGTCTGAGTTCCGGCTTTCACGGTATAGGCGACGTCTCCGTCAATCGTCTTTACAACGATTTCTCCGCCAAGTACTGCCTTTGGAAAAGAAATCTTCACAGTAGAATAAATATCATAATCATGTCTCTCAAATTCCGGATTCCGTTCAACAAAAACCTCGACAAGAAGGTCTCCTCTTGCACCGCCATTTGTCCCCGGCTCTCCTTTTCCTCTTATGCGCACACTCTGGCCATGATCGATCCCGGCCGGTATCGACACCTGTATCTTTTTGCGGCTTGACGTATATCCGGTTCCGTGGCAGTCACTACATTTTTCTTTGATCACCTTGCCCGTTCCATGACAATGTGGACATGTCGTTACATTCTGTACCATGCCAAATAACGACTTCTGCGTCGTCACCACCTGTCCTTTTCCGCCACAGGTACTACATGTCTCTGGCGATGTACCCGGTTTTGCCCCTGTTCCATGACACGTTGTACACTCATCTTTGAGATTCAGGTCAAGTTCCTTTTCAACTCCAAAACAAGCCTCTTCAAGCGTAATCTTTACCTGAGCGCGCAGATTTGCTCCTCTGGTCGGGGCATTGGGATCTCTTCGTCTTCCCCCGCCAAAAAAGTCTCCGAAGATATCACCAAAAATATCTCCCATATCCATTCCTGAAAAATCAAAGCCGCCTCCGCCGCCGCCATTCTCAAACGCAGCATGCCCAAACTGGTCATATTGCCTTCTTTTGTCAGCGTCACTCAGGACTGCATAAGCCTCAGAAGCCTCTTTAAATCTAGCCTCCGCCTCTTTATCTCCCGGATTTGTATCTGGATGATACTTCTTAGCAAGCTTTCGATATGCACTCTTCAATGCAGAATCGTCCGCATTGCGATCCACTCCTAGTACCTCATAATAATCACGCTTATCAGCCATTTTTCCTTCCTCCTCAACAAACGAACCTTAAAACGAAACCTTGACTCGTACCATACAATATGGCACGAGTCCCGGATCTTTAACTTATTTCACTGCGTTATTTTACAGTTCGCGGAAGTCTCCGTCTACTACATCATCACCGCCATTGTCCTCCGGCGCACTGCCAGCCGCAGCCCCGGCTCCCATATCAGGGCCTGCCCCCTGAGCGCCTCCTGCTGCCTGCTGTGCCTGCTCGTATACTTTTGCAAATACCTGCTGGGCACTTGTCATGAGCGCTTCCTTTGCAGCCTTCAACTCATCGATTTCTGCGTCAGACATTGACTCCGCCTGTGTTTTCTCAAGAATGGCTTTTACCTTATCGATCTCCGCCTGAACTTTTTCCTTCTCGGCAGCATCCACGCCATCGCCTACATCCGTCAGCGCTTTCTCTGTCTGGAATACCATGCTGTCGGCCTCATTGCGGACATCAATACCCTCTTTGCGCTTCTTGTCCTGAGCCTCAAATTCAGCTGCTTCTTTCACTGCCTTATCAATCTCATCATCTGACAGGTTCGAGCCTGCTGTGATCGTAATATGCTGTTCTTTTCCTGTTCCCAAGTCCTTTGCGGATACATTTACGATACCGTTTGCATCAATATCGAATGTAACCTCAATCTGCGGTACGCCGCGCATTGCCGGCGGGATTCCATCCAACCGGAACTGGCCCAGCGATTTATTGTCACGGGCAAACTGTCTCTCACCCTGTACGACATTGATATCGACTGCAGTCTGATTATCTGCTGCTGTGGAGAAAATCTGGCTCTTCTTGGTCGGAATCGTCGTATTTCTCTCGATCAGCTTCGTAGCGACACCGCCCATCGTCTCGATCGCAAGTGAAAGTGGTGTAACGTCCAGAAGAAGAATATCTCCGGCACCAGTATCTCCAGCAAGCTTACCACCCTGTATCGAAGCACCAAGCGCTACACACTCATCCGGATTCAGCGATTTGTTCGGCTCATGTCCGGTAAGCTGTTTTACCTTATCCTGTACTGCCGGAATACGTGTTGAACCTCCGACAAGAAGCACCTTGCCAAGCTCAGATGCTGTGATTCCCGCATCTTTGAGGGCATTTGTGACTGGCGTCGCTGTTCTCTCAACAAGATCTGCTGTCAGTTCATCAAATTTCGCGCGGCTCAGGTTCATGTCAAAATGTTTTGGCCCTTCGGCGGTCGCTGTGATAAACGGAAGGTTGATATTTGTCGTAGTTGCAGACGACAACTCTTTCTTCGCCTTCTCAGCCGCTTCCTTCAAACGCTGCATCGCCATCTTATCTCCGGAGAGATCAATTCCCTCTGTATTCTTAAACTCGCTGACCATATAATCGCAGAGTTTATTGTCAAAATCATCACCGCCGAGTTTGTTGTCACCCGATGTAGAGAGCACTTCGATGACTCCATCGCCGATTTCGATAATCGATACGTCAAATGTACCGCCGCCAAGGTCATATACCATGATCTTCTGCTCGCCCTCATTATCCAGTCCATAAGCAAGAGCTGCTGCTGTCGGCTCGTTGATGATACGTTTTACATCAAGTCCGGCGATCTTACCGGCATCTTTTGTCGCCTGACGCTGTGCATCATTGAAGTATGCAGGAACGGTAATAACCGCCTCTGTCACTTTTTCTCCGCCAAGATAATTCTCTGCATCGCTTTTCAATTTCTGAAGAATCATCGCTGAAATTTCCTGCGGTGAGTACTTTTTATCCTCAATACTTGCACGATAATCCGTACCCATATGTCTTTTTATCGACGAAATCGTATTGTCTGCATTTGTAACAGCCTGACGCTTTGCCGGTTCGCCGATCAGACGCTCGCCATTTTTTGTAAAAGCCACAATCGACGGTGTCGTCCTCGCACCTTCTGCATTTGCGATCACAACCGGTTTTCCACCTTCCATAACTGCCACACAACTGTTTGTTGTACCTAAGTCAATACCAATAATTTTACTCATGATAATCTCTCCTTCTAAAAATAATGATTTATAAAAATGGAATGTTAAATATTAGTTGACTACCTTAACCATACTATGTCTCACAACACTGTCTTTATACATATAGCCCTTCTGGAACTCCTCCGACACAGTATTTGCTTCCATCGAATCATCTTCGTCGTGCATTACTGCGTTGTGCAGATTCGGGTCAAACTCTTTTCCTACTGCCTCGATCGGAACAACGCCGATTTCCTCCAGTGCTGTTGAAAACTGCTTATAGACAGCCTCCATCCCTTTCACAAAGGCATTTTCTTTTTCGTCCTCCGCCACAGCGTCCAGTCCCCGCTCAAAATTATCAACGACCGGAAGAATCTTCTCGACTACGGATTTTGCGCCGATCTCAAACATCGCTGTTTTTTCTTTCTCCGACCGGTTCCTGAAATTCTCAAACTCCGCCATATTCCGGAGAAGCCGGTCATTCAGTTCTTCTATTTTTTCATCCTTCTTATCTTTTTTGCGTTTCTTTTTTTCCTTGCCGCCGGACTTTTCCTCTGCCTCTGGCTCTGTTTCCTGCTTCTCAGCAGTCTTTTTCGAGGCTGTTTCTTCCCCGGCGTCCTTCTCCGTATCTGGAGCGGCTTTTTTCTCGGCAGCCGAAACAGGATCTTGTGCCTCTGCACCGAAGCCGGCATCCGTCTCATTTCCTTCCTTTATGATTTCATCTTCTGTCTGTTCATTTCGTTCCTCTGACACGTCCTAAACCACCTTTCCTGTCATTCTTTCGATCCAAAAAACATCATTCTTTGGATTTAAATATATCATCTAACTGCTGCATACAGTTTTCCAGTGTTCCTACAACCTTTTCGTAATCCATGCGCTTAGGCCCGACGATTCCGATTTTCCCATACACACCTTCTTTGATCTTATAGGTCGCTGTCACGACCGAACAGTTCTTCATTGCCTCCACCGGCGACTCATCACCGATATACACCTGAATCCCATGCTCCTCCGGATCGGACTCATCATTGACCCATGCCTCCAGACGCTGTTTTTCTTCAAACGTCGTCAAAAGCTCTGCCATCTTCTCCTTGTCACTCAACTCCGGATACTTGAGGATATTGGTTGCACCCGACGTATAAATCTCCGACGCGTCTTCATCACTCATCGCCTCACCGATGCAGTCCAGTATGCTCGATGCCAGTTCCCCATACTCTCCCGCTTTTTCCTTTATATCCTGTATGATCGCCATATTGATCTCAGTTACATCCAAACCATTTAACGCCGCATTGATGATAAAATTCAACTGGGATACGATATTGTCGTCAATGGGTGCTGCCAGATTGATAAATTTGTTATTCACATGGTTGTTATCCAATACTACGATCACAAGAAGCTGAACATCTGAAATCTTATTCAGTTGGATAAATTTGATCTTCTGGTGTTCATATTTTGGTTTCGACACCATCGTCGTATAATTGGTATTCTCAGCCAGAAGCCTCGCCACCTGCTTCAACAGCAGATCGATCTTATCGGCTTTCTCGATCAGAACGCCCTTCATGTCGTCGACTTCTTTTTCCTTATTCTTAAGAACCGTATCGACATACAGGCGGTACGCCCGATCAGAAGGAATCCGTCCCGCAGATGTATGCGGTTGGACAATATACCCCATCTCCTCCAAGTCTGCCATCTCATTCCGGATCGTAGCAGAACTCAGATTCAGATCCGTGTACTTAGACACCGTACGCGAACCAACCGGCTCTCCACTCTCCATATAGTTATGAATGATCGCCTCAAGAATCTTCTGCTTCCGTTCATCAAGCTCCATCGTATCACTTCCTTTGTTAGCACTCAACAATATCGAGTGCTAATCATTGACTAAATTAAAGATAACACCCTTGAACCAGTTTGTCAAGGGTGTTTTTGATTTATTTACCATTAAATTGTAATTTCTGGGTAAAATAGGGCGACAAAACCCTTCCCTACAAAATCGGGAAATCAAATCTCCTAAAGATCAATAGAATTGGGTTGCAGTTCTGAAACCACATGATCACGTCATTTTCCCGGGCAGACTTTACAATCCCCATACACCACTCGTAGTCCTGAAATGCACCGAGTATCGCCAGTATCGACCAGACCACGAAAAATCCGGAGATAATACCAAACAAGGCACCGCCTAGTTTATTAATCCCGCTCACGACCGGGATGTCACTTACGATTCCAAGCACCTTTCCCAGAATATTAAATACAATGAGCGCAATGGCTAGAGCTATGACATATCCGACCCCTTCCCTCGCCACAAGCGTCTCCGGCATCTTCCTCACGACCACAGGCGCCATTCCGATCGATGCCGCTACGATAATAATATACTTCACCATACTGTACAAACTAAAGATCAACCCTCGGTTGGAGCCGATCAGGATACAGCAGAGCATGATCGCAAGCAGCAATACTTCTAAGATTTTTCCCTCTTGTCCTTCAAGCATAAGCTTTCCTCCTATCATATTTTATCGTAATTCCTGCACACGCTTTCTGTGCATGTTTTTTACATATATCAATGTTGCGCGGCAACTTGCAAATAAGTTCTTAAAAACTTATTTGCTTTGCTAAGACCATTTAACCGGATAATTTCACCAGTTGTATGGAAGCTTTGTCCAGATAGTAATACTGGTTATCCTTCGCTGCCGGAAAAAAGTAATCATAGTTTTTCCCAAAGTCAAACGAAAATTTTTCTCTTCCATTCTTTCTTAATATATGGCAAGTCTGTTCTCCTGTGAATATGATTTCCTGATCTGCCATCAAAATATCCGAGTACTCATAAGAAATCTCTCTCGTCATCTCTTCCTTTCCCCGCAGATTAAATAAATGTGCCTCCTGTTCTTTTGTACTTCCTGCCTTTCCGGTAATGATCAGTATATTTTCTTCGTCATGACAGACACTCTTAATCTCTTCTTCAAAAATTTTTTCAAAAACAGCTTCCGGTTTCTTCATATTAGAAAATAGCGAGAATCCATTTTCATAAAAAACCGCCGCCTCGTCCTCAGCCACAAACTCAATGCTAGAGATCATATTCTGGTCAAATGATTTTCCCCCGACGAGCGTATTCTGATCCTGCCCTATCTCCGTAAAATTATAAAAACATATCTTATTTTCCATCGTGCCATTCGCGACAAGCATATAGGCGATCACGAGGCTGTTGCCATCCGGAGAAATATCAAAATCAAGCGGATAGCCATCGTCGACGACATTTGTCGGGATTTCCACCTCCAACTGCTCGACCGTATTATACGGATCATATATATTGATAATATCCGAATCCACGTCATGTACAAGCACTGCCGCTTTCCCATTTGCTGACACCTTTATGCGCCCGATCGGAAGGACGGTCTCCAGATCAACTCCCTGATCCTCTCCATTATATACATGAAAACTTTTGGCTCCAATATCGGCTACCGCCACATAGTTCCCACACGTATCCACAGCCGGTTTTTCCATCTCATAACCGCCATTCCATAGGGTCTTTCCCATCCCATCCAGAAGAGAAACCCCATCCCTGCTGTACTTAAGAAGCATGTCCTGAAAAGACTGATACGTAACATTATTGCTGTCAGTCCGGGCAGTCTCACTCACCACATCATATCCCGAAAAGGAGCGGTTCATGTAGTACCATGCAAATATTACAACAGCCGTGATCCCAATGACAACAGCCGTCCCGACAGAACAGAGAAGAATGATTTTCCGTCGTCTGCTCTCCGTCTTTCCCTCGTCCTCGGAAACATTTTCCATAAAGTCATCCATCTGACAGTTTCCCCCGTTTCAGATCTATGAATTTTCATCTACACGTCAGTATATCATAAGGAAGCAGACTTTTCAAATAGATTCTGTTTGCAGAACGGATTTTGAACGGATTTCGCTGTGACTATTTTTACACAGGGAGCGGCATGGATTTTCATCTCGTGAACGCCTTGCGGCTCGGATGAACCACGCAGTGGTGCATAAAAAAGCATACTACGCTTTTTAAGCACCAGCGGGTTCATTACGCCACTCGATTAAAAATCCATGCCGCTTCCTGCTGTCCGTCAAAGTACAGTCGAAATTCCTGTTTGCAAATCAAATACCCCACACAGAAATCTAGTACAACGGAAATTAAGTCTTTGATATATTCACGCAGGATAATTGTTTCAGATACAAGGATGAAAATCGACGGTGTAGCGGTGGCTACAGCTAGATTTTCTGACGCAGCAGCTGAACAATTAGACAAATGAAGATGTCAGTTACTTAATATTCGTTGTACTAGTACAATGAATATCTTGTTATTTGAGGGTTTTGATTCTTTTTACTGTCCATTTTCCATATGACATTTTCTTTTTTCCATTTTGTGTTTTATAATACTGATAAGCACGTATACGGACATAGTATTTTTTTCTTGGTTTCAATTTAGTAGCCTTATATTTGTTTTTACTTTTTTTCACACTTATTTTTTTTGCATTTTTAAAGTTTTTATTAGTACTTACCTGAAGCTGATGCCCGGAAATTTTAGCATCCTTTTCCCATGTCAGCACCAATCCTTTCCTTTGCGCTTTAACCTTAAATTTCTTTACCTCTGCCACTTTGGGAATGACAGTAGCTTTGCTTTCTTCTTCTTTCATATCAGGCTTTTCCGTCCCACTGTCCGTAGTTTCATTGCCGGCTGTCCCATCCCCTGTGACGCTACCCGTTCCATCACCTCCTGCATTTTCTCCAGTACTGTCTGCTCCACCGGCTCCGGTTCCTGTTCCTGTATTTTCCCCAATACTCGTACCGGTATTGCCTACGGTTGCACCGTTGCCATTGCCGGTCTGGCTGCCAGAATTTTCCCCAGAATCAGGTACAGTGGACGGCTCCGGTGTCGACTGAGTAGTTTCACCCTTTACATAAGAAGGCATGTATTCCGTTGGTTCAAAAAAATCAGTTGTATAGGTAATTGTCCCCTCTTTGCCGGATGCTGCATCTATAAGCCCGGTAACATCGACCCGGTAACTGCCCTCATAGCGTTTTCCGGAAACTGGGACAGGCTGTACGAATACAAGCAGGGAACTATCCTCCGATGCCTGCAGTTTCCCATTTGCCACAGTGCAGTCATAGCTTTCTGCAGTATCCATATCTGTTACCTTTACTACAACGCTGTTTCTATCCTTGATATTAAGGACATTTTGATTGATCTGGATGCTCCATGCCGAACTGCTGCTGTGTACAAGGTCATTCGGCATAGCCCCCGGTGCCGGATAGGCACTAAACGGATTCTCCATCACATTTTTACATGCCTTTTCCTGTCCGACCGCAATGTTCCCGGCATAACCAAACTGGAGATCCGATACCTCGGCGCCAATCAGTGCGTAACGGTGTCCCACCGTATCCCATCCAAGGGACAGGGAATATCCCTCGTTCATCCAACTTGTGATAGAATTTCGGGGTGTAGAATATCTCGCCAGAATCGTATGGCGGTAATTTTTTGCCCCATAATCCCATAATCCCTGTGTCATATCCTTCGGTTTGCTAGAATCCGATACCGTATGGTTAAATTCAAAATTCCTAACCAACGCTTCTGCCTGCAATTTATCCGAGTGTTCGGAAACTGCCTGCAATGGTTTCACTCCCACTAGCCAGCGGTAAAATTCTGTCATTGCTGTCATGGTCTTATGGGTATCCGCTGTCAAGCTTCCTGCAAAATAAGACTTCTCTAATAAACACGCCTTTTCATAATAGGTACTGCTGTCTCCATCCATATAGCTCTCCCCTGCATACATCGCCTCACCGTATCTGCGGCCGACTTCTTCTTTTGTTCGCCCTTGAAAGGAGGCAAATTCTGCCGCATCATATGTCACAGTGCCGGTTAATTCTTCCTGTCCGGTGATTTCCCCTTCCGAATCCACTTTCCCGGCATGCTGCCATATGTCCGTATGTGACAAATCCAGATGCAGGGCAGGGCGGACATTCACCTGAGCTATGTCAACATTTCTCCCATCCATCCACACAGCTCCATCTATAACCACAAGGACAGCAAGACCATGAACTTTCCCCGTCGACCGTAGCCACCAATAAGCAGGATATCCCTCCCTTTTCTCGACAATATTATTAGATTGTAGCTCCCCACCGCCTGCGGCATAAGCAGTATTCATGCTCCATCTTTTTTTGTCATAATCCTTTGAAGAAGAAAAACCATAGTCCGGGTTCGTCACCTCATCAATTGATGGCAGATATACCTTATCGTCCGTATCATTCCCACCACTGGTATCGTATTCTGGGTTATTTGCATTGATCACATGGGTGGTTTTTATAGCCGACTGCTCGGATGGCGAAAAAGCATTTCCCAGAAAACTGTTATTCGTGTAATCCATATCATCTACGTTTTTGTCCTCGCCATAACCGTTCAGCCAGCTCCGCATGATACAGGTTTCCCATGTCAGCTGATATGCCGAAGACCAGTTGTAAACCTGTGCATCCAGATTCTGATCCGCCAGTAAAAAGGCATCGTCTCCCTCTACAGAAAGAACCCTCCATTTAATCGGTTCTTTTTCGTCGTTCTTATCTGCGGTTCCATCACCATTCGTATCATTTTGCCAATAATTACCAAAATAAACGCAGTCCCACGTGGCAACACCGTCACTGTCTGTAACAGGGTTACTTAATCCATGCCCGGACTGGGCAGCAGCAAATACGTTCGTATTCCATTTTCTGTTCTTTACCGGAATGGCCGGCTGAAATATGCCGATCAGCAAAGCCGCCACCAGAAAAATCATCAGTGTTTTTCTATACACAAGTTTCCTACACACATCTCTGTTTCTTTTTTTGTTCATCTGTCTTCTCCTTTTTATCTCATAATCGACCTTGTCGCCTTCTCTACGGATTTACTTAAGATCCGCTACTGTTTTACCACTTGTTCTGTTGCCCCTTCAAATTGTACATCCGTTGGAAATTCTGCCACATATTTTATCTCGTTCCATCTGCCGGCCAGTTCATATGCCGGCAGCTCCGTAAAAAGCTTTAATCCCTCACCATCACTGCTGTCCGGCTTTTCCCATACAACGGAAGATACAAAAGCGATACGTCCTCGCCTGCGATTTCCTGCAGATAATCATACCACGCATACACATCCTCCGGCATTTCCCCAGATATGAGTGAATGCGGCACACCACACAAGACCATAAGAAAAGGAATCCCCTGCTCTGTCGCCGCCCGAACGATGTGTTCCGTCGCCTCACACGGTTCTTGTGCCACAACATAATCATACTCTGTCAAATCTGCGGTCTGATAATCAAACGCTGCCCGAATCCGCCTGATGTTTGTCTTGGCATCTTCTTCGGATGAGTCTATCTCAAGCTGCGGATCCATCCCCGTCATCTGGTAGCCCTTCGCCGCTAACAGCCGGGACAGTCTGGCAGTCCGCCCGGCACCGACCTCTAATATCTTTTTTCCGCGATCCGGCGCAAGCCATTTACTGATAAAGTCGGCAAAAGCTTCTTGTCTGGACGGCATGCCTTTACACCACAGCTTAAAATCCAGATACTCATCCGAGATCAGCCCTGCCTTCGGATGCTCCATCTCATCCAGAACCGCCGCAAACTGCTTGTCTGTCAGTTCATTGGGATTTTGCCTTCGGTACTCTTCAAATTTCTCCTTTTCCTCCATCACATTCTCCATCCCTTCGCATAAATGTAATGTTATTTTATATCGTTTTCCTTGTATTTGCAAGGACTAAGTGGGAATGATGCACGACAAACGCATGAATGTGTTTCTCAACTAAACCTTTATACATAACTAAAAAA
>JAMPFC010000005.1 GCA_023664685.1 Roseburia sp.
AGGAAGGTTCATAATAGGCACTGCAGTTATAATTATCAATCACATCTGAACCCTATTATTTTCTTTTTTATCATTTTTATGATTATCCAAATCCCATCCCATGAATATACTAATAGCAAGCATTAAAATAATGGTGAATCTTTTGGATAATAGAATGATAAGACCAGAACTATACGCCACTGTCACATCCGGCGAGGATACCGGAAAACTGACTGTGAACGTCACCTCAGAAACCGACAACCATCCGATCGAGGGTGCGTCTGTCCGCATCACATACGATGGACAGCCCGATAATATCGTAGAAGAAACCACAACCGATGAGCAGGGGCAGATTCCTGACGTCGAACTGGATGCCCCGCCCATTGATTACAGCATGGAGCCGGGCGCAAACAAACCGTATTCCGAATATACCATATACGTATCAGCTCCGGGTTATGAAACGCTCGAAGTAAGCGGCGCAGAAATCTTCTCCGGCGAACTTGCCATCCAGAACGCCTCACTTCTGCCGCTCAGTCCTGTCGATCCAACCGGCGCAGAGCTATTTGTAATCCCTGACCACACCCTTTGGGGGGACTATCCTCCAAAAATCGCCGAGGATGAGATCAAACCCGTAGATGAATCCGGTGAAATCGTACTGAGCCGCGTCGTCATCCCCGAATACGTCGTTGTCCACGATGGCCCGCCCTCAGACAGCTCCGCCAAAGACTATTATGTAACCTACAAAGACTACGTCAAAAACGTAGCAAGCAGTGAGATCTACTCCACTTGGCCGGAAGCCACGATCCAAGCAAATATTCTAGCCATCCAGTCGTTTACCCTGAACCGGGTGTTTACGGAGTGGTACCGCAACAAAGGCTATGACTTTACCATCACCAGTTCCACCGCCTTTGACCACAAATGGATCCCGAACCGGAACATTTTTGAAAGCATCTCCAGTATCGTGGATGAAATTTTCAGCAACTACCTCTCCCGCCCAAATGTCATCCAGCCAATTCTGACACAGTACTGTGACGGAAAAAATGTCACTTGTCCGAATTGGATGAGCCAGTGGGGTTCCAAGTCTCTCGGTGACAGAGGCTACACTCCCATTGAGATTTTGAGGAATTATTATGGGGACTCCATGTTTATCAACTCCACGGAAGTTATATCCGGCATTCCCTCTTCTTGGCCGGGATACAATCTCGAGGTTGGAAGCTCCGGGGAAAAAGTGCGGCAGATGCAAAATCAGCTCAATGTCATCGCTGATTCGTATCCGCTCATCCCGAAAATAGCTGTCGACGGAATTTTCGGGCCAAATACAGAAGAGGCTGTCCGCACTTTCCAACAAGTCTTTAAACTCACTCAGGACGGTATCGTAGGATTTAAAACATGGTACAAAATATCAGAGATTTATGTCGGCGTAAGCCGCATCGCCGAGGGTGTAGCACGATAAAGGTAATTCTTTTCTGCTTTGCGGCACCAAAACAGGGCAGCCTTTTTCATTCGGCTGCCCTGAAACATTCTATATCCCCGCTCGTCATTCCTTAAAAAAATGAACGATCCGGTATCCTTTCAACACTTGGCCAAATTCCTCGGTGGCCTCCATCATGCAGATGTAAAAGTCTTCGTCCGCCCCTACAAAAAGATCCAAAATTTCAGAATCCGCCTGCTCCACCTCGCTCATATCTGTCCGCTCTGTCAGCCACTCCACTTCGTCGGAATTTTGGTAGCCTGCTGCCCGGTACAGCCCGCTCTTATTGCACAAATATACCTGCCACGTATCCGAATTTACATAAAAACTCCACTCTTTTCCTAAGACAGAATCATCCAATTCAGAGCCAAATGTGTTTTGTTCTTCCAGTTCGGGAAAACTAAGCACCTGAAACCGCTTTTTTTCATTGGAATAGAAAATGATCTCGCTTTCACCAAATGCAAATTTTCTCTTTCCTGTCACCACATTTCCGACCTCATCGATGACTTGGCCGGTCTCACCGTCGACCAGATAACCATATCCGCCACCGCTGTCCGTACTCAATATAAAGATGCTGCCATCTTCAAAAATGTGATAATCCCCCAACCAGTCTACAGCCGGCTCCCACTCGTATCCAATGGCATTCAGCGCCGCCGGCCCGATTTCAAGCGGAACCTCAAAAATATGATCGTTTTCTTCATCAATTTCCAAAATCGAGTACTTTTGCCGGATCATATCGGTATCCTCGCCCTCAACCACTTTGGTCTCCTTCATATAATAAGTAAATACCGCATACAGGCTTCCATTATCACCCCGGCGGAAGTTTTCCACCTTGCACCGCTGCCATTCCAACTGCTCATATTTCTGGTTCAAAAACTCACTGAGCGAATTTTCACACAACTCTTCGGAAAGCCAGTTTCCCTCTTCATCCAGACTCCATCGTGAAATCGTCGCAACATACTCCTCAGCCTCAAAGGAAAAATTGCTATAATAAATCCCCGGCTTCTCCTCAAGATCTGCCACAAAGCCACTGAACGTATTGCCAATATAGTCACTTCCATCGCTGTTATCAAGTATAAGGGGGTCTGGCAGAGGCATTTCCTTCACCTGATATGGCTCTACCGTTTCCTTCATCTGCAGATCTTTTTCACCCTCCCCCTCTGTCTCCTGTTTTCCACAGGCTGACAACACAAGGACACAGATCAGCATGATACTTACCAGTCTCTTCATCAACGCAAAACCTCCTAAAATAATTACAGAATCATTGATAACTGAATCCGTTTTTTCTGCAGATCGACAGAAAGTACCTTTACCTCTACCACATCTCCCACGCTCACTACCTCTAGCGGATGCTTCACAAATTTCTTATCCGTTAGTTTGGAAATATGTACCAGTCCGTCCTGATGAACACCAATATCTACAAATGCTCCAAAATCGATCACATTTCTTACGGTGCCTTTTAAGATCATTCCCTCCGAGAGATCCTTCATCTCCAACACATCCGTCCGAAGCACTGGCTTTGGCATCTCTTCTCTCGGATCTCTTCCCGGTTTTTCAAGCTCCTTTATGATATCGCCCAATGTAAGTTCTCCCACGCCAAGCTTTTCTGCGATTTTCCGCCGGTCTTTTGCCAAAAGGGAAAGCCCGGTGACGCCGCCCTTTATATCAGACGTCCCAAAACCAAGCATCTGCAAAAGTTCCCCCGCCGCCTCATAGGATTCCGGATGGACACTCGTGCCGTCAAGAGGATTATCCCCATCGCTGATGCGCATAAACCCGGCACACTGTTCATATGCTTTCGGGCCAAGCTTCGCCACCTTAAGTAATTGTTTTCGGTTTGTAAATCTTCCGTTTTCCTCCCGGTACGAAACGATATTTTTTGCGATTGGTTTTGAAATTCCGGAAATGTATTCCAACAATGACGCAGATGCGGTATTCAGATCCACTCCTACGTTATTGACACAATCCTCTACAACTGCTGAGAGCGCTTCACTCAGCTTCTTCTGGTTCATATCGTGCTGATACTGTCCTACCCCGATCGACTTCGGATCGATCTTGACCAACTCAGCCAGAGGATCTTGAAGCCTTCTTGCGATGGATACCGCACTTCGCTGTCCCACGTCAAATTTGGGAAATTCCTCCGTAGCCAGCTTACTCGCTGAATAAACAGAAGCTCCCGCCTCATTTACGATAACATACTGTACCGGCTTATTTAACTCTTTTAACAGCTCAACGATCACCATTTCCGATTCCCGGGACGCAGTTCCATTTCCGACTGAGATCAATGTAACATTATATTTACTGATCAGCCCCTTTACGATCCGCTTTGCCTCTTCCACTTTATTCTGCGGTTCTGTCGGATAGATCACGATCGTATCAAGCACCTTTCCCGTCTCATCCACGACTGCCAGTTTACATCCTGTCCGAAATGCCGGATCCCAGCCGAGTACGACCTGACCAGTGATCGGAGGCTGCATCAATAACTGCGTCAGATTTTTTCCAAATACTTTGATTGCCCCATCTTCTGCCTTTTCCGTCAGTTCATTCCGTATCTCCCGCTCGATCGAAGGTGCGATCAGCCTCTTATAGCTGTCTTGGATCGTCTCTCTCAGGCATTCATTTGTATTTGGATTATCCCTTGTAATAATCTTCTTTTCCAGATATCTCTGGATGCGCTCCTCCGGCGCCTCGATCTTTACCGTGAGAAACTTTTCCTTCTCCCCCCTGTTGATCGCAAGGATCCGGTATCCGGCGATTTTTTTCACCGCCTCCTCAAATTCATAATAATTTTCATATACGGACTTTTCCTTTTCATCCTTTGCCGCCGATACAAGCACTCCCTCATCCAGTGTCAGTTTACGGATATAAAAACGATAATCTGCCTCATCAGCCACCGATTCCGCGATAATATCCATCGCCCCCTGTATGGCTTCCTCTGCGGTCGTAACCTCCTTCTCCTCGGAAAGATACTGCTGCGCCTCCTCCTCAAGAGACTTTTCTGTCATCTGGAGAAGGATGATATTGGCAAGCCCCTCCAATCCTTTTTCCTTGGCGATCGTCGCGCGGGTACGCCGCTTAGGGCGGTAAGGCCGGTACAGATCCTCCACCATCACCTGTGTCTGCGCCGCCAAAATCTGCTCGCGGAGTTCTTCGGTCAATTTCCCCTGCTCCTCGATACTTGCCAAAACCTGTTCTTTTTTCTCCTCCAGATTCCGAAGATAGGTAAGCCTCTCATTCAGATTCCTCAGCTGCTCATCATCCAGCGCCCCATGCTGTTCTTTCCGGTATCTGGCGATAAACGGAATCGTATTTCCTTCATCGATCAGATTTACTACCGCCTCA
Source organism: Roseburia sp. (assembly GCA_023664685.1). Taxonomy (GTDB): domain Bacteria; phylum Bacillota; class Clostridia; order Lachnospirales; family Lachnospiraceae; genus Eubacterium_F. The sequence continues at coordinate 4,793 of JAMPFC010000005.1, forward strand.
ACCTGCCAGACTTTTATCCCAAGCTCCTCTGCTATTTTCTTATTGATATCCATTCTTTCCTCCCGATTTTTGTCTCAGTTTATTTCCCCGTTGCCATGTCCCGGCTTAACGAAGACTCTCATTCCTTTTTCTCTTATTTTCTACTTTATTGCGATACATGATATTATCGCTTTCCTTCATGTAACTCTCGATCGAATCTCCCGCCTCCGGAATCCCGGCGACATAACCTAGACTGGCATGAACTTCATACGGTTTTTGCGACTTTTCATTGAATTTGTCCAAACTCTGTTCAAATCTCCCAATCCATTTTTTTACCTCGTCCTCGCCCTCACATGGGAATATGATCTCAAACTCATCCCCACCAGTGCGCGCTCCGATCTGTCCCGGCACCGCAGCCTCCTGCACCGCATAGCCAACTGCTTTCAGGGCGCTGTCTCCCTCATGGTGTCCGTAAATATCATTGATCGGCTTCAATCCGTCCATGTCGATTCCAATCACACATACCATCGAATCCTCGGCACGTGCTTTGGCAAACTGCATACGGGCATACTGCTCGAACCCACGCCGGTTATACAGCCCGGTCAATACATCTTGGATATACATATCCTGTAACTCGCTGATCAGATCGTTCATCTTCTTTTGCGTCAGTATATTCTGGATCGCATTGGATACGGAAATGCTCCATCTGACATATGCCTCCCCGCAGCGGTTATTATCCTGAAAACTATATGCCTCATATCCAAAATAACTATCCTGAAAATGCAGTGGATAGAAGAAATAACATTGTGGCCCCTGACCGGTAACTTCTGCCGGCAAAAACTGATCCCTTCCAAACGGAATATCAACGCTCTTCATATTTTCCCTGTTCTTTATCCCCACCCGCACATGCATCGTATCCGTATATCCGCTGAATTTCTCCCTGCCGCTCTCAATGTCATCCCGCAGACAGATAAAATAATTTTCAAAATCTTCAATATTATAAATATAACGCGAAATCACTTCATGCATCCGGTCGATCGAGGTGACGTCATGAAAATCAATCGACATAAAGCTAAACTGCATCTCCAGATTTTCCTGTCTCGTATGTATTTTATGAGTCTGGCATCTCTGGGCGTAGGTCAGGATATGTCCCCGATCCCCGCATCCGCATGATTCCCTCGGGACAACCTGAGTAGAAAGATAAACATCCTCCGGCTTTCCATCCTCCTGATGCCGGTCGATCAGATCCACTGCCTGAAAAGCCATCTCATGAAAATCAATCGCCACCGACGTCAGGGACGGGCTGAAAACAAGCCCCCCTTCCTCACCGTCATATCCGGTGACGAGAATATCCTGCGGCACCCGGATTCCCCGCCCGTACAGTTCATCAATGACCGCCATCGCCATATTGTCATTGGCACACAGGATCGCCTCCGGATACTTCCCATCCTGCATAAACCAGTCACATGCCTCTTTTCCTTTTCCTTTCCAAAAATCCCCATAAAACACCCTGTGTTCGTCCACAGGATACCCATATTCCTCCATCACCCGGCGAAAACACCTAAGACGGGCCTCTGCATCATAACGGCCTTTGATCCCCGTCATAAAAGCGATATCTTTCTTTTTATGCTCTTCTATGACATGGCGGATCACACCCTCCATCGAATAATTATCATCGATCAGAACACTGCTTGCCCCCTCTAGCGCTTCCCGCAGGCTCACAACCGGACAAGAAGCATGTTCTCTGATATTTTTCATGATAAGTTCCCTTGCCTCGGCCGCATTGTTAAACGTGTCAAATGCCACCACGATCCCGGCGAACCGCTCATACAGGGGTAGCTCAAAAACTGCCATTTCTCCCTGAAAATACTCCTTATTTGTCCCATAACTTCCATAACTTGAAAAAATGGCGAGATTGTATCCGAGCTGCTCTGCCCGCTCTGACATCCCTTGGCAGATCTTACTCTGAAATTCTCCGTGCGTATTAAAAATAAATAATCCTATCGTCTTTCTTCCATTTGAAAACATATCTCTCACCTCGTGTACTTATCCATACCGGATGCCTTGTTCTTTATTTTAATATGTTTCTCTGCCTCTGTCAAAAGAAGTTGGCGGTCATTTTTTTCCGGTTCCTCAATGACAATTTCCAATAGCTTTTTCAATACTTGTCCCACCTCCGGCCCGGGCATAACCCCCAGATCAAGAATATCTCTTCCTGTCACAGCAAGTTCCTTTATGCATACCGGCTGCTGTTTCTCCATGATATCCGCGAACATCCGCTTCGCCTCCGCAAGCCGCATAAGCTTTTCCTCCCGGTTATACCCGCTCTGGGATAAGATATCCGCTTCTTGAAGCATGAAAAGATATGGCATGATATCCGCTCCGGCTTTACTGACGAACCGCCGCAGCGCCCGTTGGTTTCCGTCATAACGCCTCTCATGAAACCGGATGATGCGTGTAACGGTCTGAACCGTATCATTGTCAAACCGAAGGCGCTTTAGGATTCTGTGCGCCATCTCGCTGCCTTTCACATCATGTCCATAAAAATGATCCGTTCCGCTCTCATCTGTCGTCCGGCACGCAGGTTTTCCCACGTCATGCAGCAGGGCAGAAAATACAAGGATCGTATTTACCTTTTCTTCGGAAAACTCTCTGCCATACGGAGATAATGCATGTTCTCCCTGTCCGGAACACAAAACCTTCCTTGAAATCTCCTGAACGTGCCGCACCGCATGGATGCAATGTTCCCCCACCGGATAACAATGGTTCGGGTTCCTTTGCTCTGTCCGAAACATCTCGGAAAATTCGGGAAGAAAAATCTGGCAAAGCCCAGTTTTTTCCGCATCCCTAAGCTTCTCCGGCTCTTTTGACAACAATAACTTGGTAAGTTCTACCCGGATCCGCTCAGCACTGACATTTACAAGCGTCGCAGAACAGACTCGGATCGCCTCCAATGTATCTTTTTCAATATCAAACCCAAGCTGCCCCGCAAACCGAATCCCCCGAAGCATCCGGAGCGCATCTTCCAAAAAACGTTCCGCCGGATTTCCCACGCACCGGATACATTTCCTTTCGATATCCCCGGTTCCGTCAAAGAGATCAACAAGCCCCTGTTCCGGATCGTATGCCATCGCATTGATCGTAAAATCCCGTCGTTTTAAATCTTCCTCCAGATTGGGGGTAAATTCCACCTTCTCTGGATGCCTGTGATCCTCGTATTTCCCATCCACACGGTATGTCGTCACCTCAAATCCTTCTTCTCCGATCATAACCGTGACGGTTCCATGTTCAATGCCGGTATCCACTGTCCTGCGGAATATCCTTTTTACTTCTTCGGGTTTCGCTGACGTCGTGATATCCCAGTCGCCCGGTATCCTGCCGAGAATACTGTCCCTGACGCAGCCTCCCACCACATACCCCTCAAAATGATTTTCTTTTAACTTCTCCAGTATATATCCAACTTTCTCAGGTATCCGCATACAGTTCCCCATTCCTCATCTCCACAAACAGCTTTCTATAAATAGATTATATAGTTTTTTAAGCGTCTTGTAAAGAAGGGCAGCAGCAAATTTTTTCTCACATTGCCATGCACTATTGGACAGCGAGCCTCATAAACTAGGATTAACGTATGTTTCTGAGGTGTTTCCATTGCAATCATTTCCCACCCCCCTTTCCGCCAGCGAGGAAGCGGAATACATACGACGTTTTGAAAATGGAGATCTGGAGGCCAGAAAAATCCTCATCGAACGAAATCTGCGTCTGGTCGCTTATCTTGTAAAAAAATATAATAACAGCGAACACAGCCAAGAAGATCTCATCTCCATTGGCACGATCGGACTTATCAAAGCAATCGACAGCTACAAGCAGGGAAAAGGCGTCCGCCTCGCCACCTATGCGTCAAGGTGCATCGACAATGAACTTCTCATGACCTTCCGCACCGCCAAAAAACAGGCAAAAGAAGTCTATCTCTACGAACCGATCAGCGGCGATGACGGTGAGGGAAACAGCATCAGCCTTCTCGACTTACTAGAGACTACTGACGAAGATGTGGCAGAGCGTCTGGAGACGGAGGAAAATGTTAAAAAACTTTACCAGTATGTCGAAACCGCCCTGACCGACCGCGAAAAAGAAATCATCCGGCTCCGGTACGGACTTCCGAAAAACCGAAAAGCCAACGAAAAAAATGAGATCACACAACGGGAAATTGCCAAAAAATTTAACATCAGCAGAAGTTATGTGAGCCGGATTGAAAAAAAGGCCCTTGAAAAACTCCGCAAAGCCTATGAAAATGAAATTTTATGATCAGGAGAAGTAATATGGCAGACCAAAAACTTGGAACATCATTGGAACTGGCACTCTCTGTCAGTGAGGCGGAACGGGAACAAAGCCAGACATTGGATGTCGGATACGATCCCGATACAAAACGCTGGGAGCTCATCATCAAATACTCCGGCGACCTTATTCTTCCAGACTATGTCACCTTTTTTCCGCTTTATGGCGGATATGGCATCATCAGCATTCCAGAGACGTATATTGATTCCCTCTCTGCACTCCCGCAGATTGAGTATATTGAGAAACCAAAAAATCTGGTTCTCTCTCTCTATGAGGCGCGGACTGCCTCCTGCATCACACCGGTACAAAACCCGCCCCGCTCGCTGAGCGGCAAAGGCGTCCTGATCGGGATCGTGGACAGCGGAATCGATATTTTTCACCCAGATTTCCAGAACGAGGACGGAACAACCAGAATCCGGGAACTCTGGGATCAAACCATCCCGGATGAAACAGACACCGGCTACAACCGGGGGCGGATTTTCACAAGTGAAGAGATCAACCGAGCCATCGCAGGCAACGACCGTTCCTTTCCGAGCAGGGATCTGTCCGGACACGGAACACATGTAGCCGGGATCGCCGCCGGAAATGGGCGCGCCAGCCGCGGCCGGCAAAAAGGGGTAGCCCCTGAGAGCGAACTCCTTATCGTTAAGCTTGGAAATGTATTCCCGGAGGGCTTTCCCCGGACGACTGAACTTATGCTCGGGATGGATTATTGTGTAAAAAAGTCCATCGAGTGGCAGATGCCGCTAGCCTTAAACATCAGCTTTGGCAACAGCTATGGCAGCCACGACGGAACCTCTCTTCTCGAGACTTACATCGATAACCTGTCAAATATTGGAAGAACAACAATTGCGATCGGCAGCGGAAACGAAGGGAACAAAGGCCGCCACACTTCCGGCAAGCTCTCCGACTCCAGAACATCCCAGATCGAACTTGCTATTTCCGAGGGCGAAACCTCCCTCAACTTACAGATTTGGAAAAATTATGTGGATTCTTTCCAGATACGCCTTGTAGCCCCCTCCGGGGCATACGTTATCCTTACCGGCTACTCCTCCGGAACGCACGAAGATGTTCTTGACTCCACCCGCCTCCTGTGGTATTTTGGCACCCCCTCTCCCTACAGTGTATCACAGGAGATTTACCTTGAAATGATTCCGGCAACAGGAAATTCCTACATACAGAGCGGAATCTGGAAAATACAACTGACTCCGGAAGCCATCGTGGACGGAACTTATCAGATGTGGCTTCCTTCCGGAAACTCGATCAACCCCGCCACCAGCTTTCTCGTCCCTACGGTATCCACGACCCTCACGATTCCCTCCACTGCCGCAAACCCGATCACCGTGGCTGCCTACAACAGCGACACCGATGGATTTGCTCCCTTCTCGGGACAGGGGTATACCGGTCTTTCCCTTCCAAAGCCTGACATTGCAGCTCCCGGCGTAGATATACTCAGTACTGCCCCGGGCGGCGGTTACACAAACAATACCGGCACCTCTATGGCAACTCCCTTTGTGACCGGAAGTGCCGCTCTTCTTATGGAATACGGAATCGTCCAAAACCGCGATCCCTATCTGTATGGCCAGAAAGTCAAAGCTTATCTGCAAAGGGGGGCAAGACATCTCCCCGCCGAAAAAAATTACCCCAGCCCGGTAATTGGCTGGGGTGTACTCTGCCTCAGAGACAGTTTCCCTAATATTTAATTTCGCTCTGCATAATGATTCCCTTTCGCTAGGCGGCGCTGATCTAAACCCTGTTTCATCCCTGCGTCGCCATGCTATATTTCTGGAACCGGATCGATGATCATTTCCTCCAAAAATGTTTCTCGGTCAAGGAACGGCGCCAGATCCTCCAACGGAGGAGATACCAATGTCCCATCCTCCAGTCGCTTTGTCGCTGACTTTGGTTCAAAATTTTGATCGGTAGAAACGATGATCTCGCAGATTACAGCTCCCTCCGTCGCAAATACATTGCTTATCGTCTCTGTCAGTGTGTCATTGCTCTCACAACGGAAAAACGGATAATCATATGCATATGCAATCTTCTCAAGATCCGGAAATTCCAAATCGTGGCTCTGCGGGCCGATTCCGACATAAGGCTCGCCAAAAAAGTTTGTCTGTGTCTGACGGATCGAGTGATACCCGTTATTGTTGATGACAAAAATCTTGATCGGGAGTTTATTCGTCTGGATCGTCTGCAGCTCTTGAAGATTCATCTGGATACTTCCGTCGCCGCTTAAACATACCAGTTCCCTGCCGCCTTCCGCCACGCATGCCCCGATCGCCGCCGGCAGGTCGTATCCCATCGATGCGATCGCGGAATTGATAATAAATCTCTGGTCTTTTTTGATCTCATATCCATGACTTCCTACCACACATGCCGAGCCATTCCCTACTACTGTCACATAGCCTTCCGGCAAAACTCGGCTTACCTCTTTGATAAAGGCATATACATTTGCCAGTCCCTTCTGCTCATAATGCTTGGGAAGAACGACCGGATATGTCTCTTTCCAGTGCGCACATTTCTCAAGCCAGAACGAATCCGTATCAAGTTTTGTATCCCCTAATGCCTCATTCATCATTTTCATCAGTTCTTTTACATCTGCACACACAGGCATGTCCACATGGATCGTCGGTTTTTTCAACTCCTCGGCATCCACATCTACCACGATCGTATAAGCCTCTCTCGCCCATGTCTTAAAATTATACCCGACCTGCCGGATGCTCAACCGGCTTCCAAGCGAAAGCACCAGATCGCTGTTCTGGATCGCAAAATTCCCGGCCCGGTCACCCATAATACCGCCCCGGCCTACATACAAAGGATGCTTGTCCTCGATCAGATCAATGCTGTTCCAACCTGTCACAACCGGAATGTTGAGTTTTTCAACCAACTCACAAAATTCCGGATAACCACCCGAGATCCGGATTCCGTTTCCCGCATTGATGACTGGTCTCTTTGCCTCCTTGATCTTTCGTAATATTTTTTCAATCGTCGCTTTGGATGGCTTTACTGGTTTTTCGTCAATACATTCCGTCGGATCAAAAGAGCGGAGTTCTTCTGTCTCGATAAATGCGCCCTGCACATTCAGCGGAATATCTAACCAACACGGCCCCGGGCGTCCTGTCTGGGCCAGATACAATGCCTTTTCCAGACAATATTTAATATCTGTGGGATTGATAACCATTTCACAGTATTTCGTCATACTGTCCACTGCCTTACATATATCAAATTCCTGATCTCCCATCGCACGGATCCCAAGTCCGGTACTTCTGGCTGTCGTGTCATAACGAACCTGTCCGGAGAGAACAAGCATCGGAATCGAATCCAGCCATCCGCCTACTACCCCGGTGATCGCATTGGTTCCACCCGGCCCTGTCGTCACACAGACCGCCCCAATTTTATTGTGCATGCGCGCATATGCTTCTCCGGCGATCGCACACGCCTGCTCATGATGCTGATACACACAATGAAGCCCCTCCTGATGCCCCAGACCATCATTCAGATGCATCGCACCGCCGCCTGTCACGGTAAATACCGTATCGATTCCATGCTCCACCAAAAATCCTGCCACATAATTCGATAATTTTATTTTCATCTCTGTCTCCTGTTCCTACCTGATATGATCAGGCTTTTATGGCTATTTTGTCCTTCTGATGTAAACGTTACTATAATGCTTTCATATTGTCAAGATAATCATGAAATGTTAGCATAAAGAATTTTATGATAGCGATTTGCTAAAAATATGTTATACTATAAATAACATTGTATGGAATATAATTTTTATGGAGGGCTAGCCAATGATGTTTCCGTTCATGACATTAGATGATGAAACAGAAATTACACATTCAGAGTTATTAGATGATGGAACAGTCAAAGTGTATTTAGAAAAACCGGACGAAACAGACTGTTTTCATTATGCGACCTGCTATCTGCCAGATTATCGTTGGGAGGAGATTGTGGGGTTTTCAGAGGGAGAAATGACCAGATACAGGGAAGTGATTGAGTCAACAGCCCATCTGATCATGGAGTTTTCCAGAGAGGGAGGATTTGATCATGCCGCAAATTTTTAAAATAGGCAGCTATTGGGTTTATTTCTGGTCAAATGAAAATGAACCATTAGAACCTATTCACGTCCATATATCTGCAAAAAGGCCAGAAAAACAGGCAACAAAAGTATGGATTACCAAAGCAGGAAAATGCTTGCTAGCAAATAATGATTCACATATTCCAGAAAGAACATTGAATAATATGATCCGTATTATTGAAGCAAGAAGCCAAGAAATAATACAAAAATGGAAAAAGCATTTTGGCGAGATCCGGTACTATTGTTAACCGTGCATCATGTCAAGATAATCATGCCCTCTTCTCATACCTCAAAAACTGTCCACACACGCCATTTTCGCAAAACCGCTCACCCGCCGAGGCCAGTTTCCATCCATCCATAGCATCCAGATCCGGAAAAAAAGTATCCGCTTCCCTCTCCTCCTCAATCTTTGTGACCAGCGCCACGGAAGCATATGGCTCAAACTCACGATACACACTCCCGCCGCCGATGATATAAATTTCCCCGGGAACTGTCTGAACATACACCAGTACCTCGTTTACGGAATGACAGACCGTCCACGCAGCTTCTGCCGGATTCTTCTCCAAAAAATTTGTGCTATCCTCATGCGTAAGGACAATATTTGTTCGGTCAGCAAGCGGTTTCCCACCCGGAAGGCTTTCCATCGTCTTTCGCCCCATGATGACGATATTGCCTCTTGTCGTTTCCTTAAAAAACTTCATGTCTGTTTTCAAATGAAACAATAGTTCATTTTCACGACCGATTCCCCATTTTTTATCCACTGCTGCAATAAGCGCAATTTCCTTCATATCGGTTTCTCCTGCATAAATTTACATAATTTGGTTTACATATTCCGACGGTAATGCCGCACGGACAAAAATCCCATCCTCCCGGTACTCTTCTTCCTCGAGATTTCCATACTTCCGGATGATCTGTATCTTCCCTGCCGCTTCATAAGAAAATGTTTTTTCGATACGGACAAAAAAAGCATTCAATAACTCCTCCGTTTTTTCAAGAAGCAGATCAAAACCAATATGATTTTTCGCTGATATTTTTACCACATGATCACTTTCCGGATCTTTAAAGTCATTTTGCGAATCCGTCTCCGGCAGTTTATCAATCTTGTTAAATACCGTGATCACCGGCTTATCCTGCACCCCAAGGTTTTTCAGGGTATCGTACACCACTTTCATATGAACCTCATAGTTCTCATCCGAGCAATCCACCACATGCAGGATCACATCGGCATATTTTGCCTCCTCCAGTGTACTTCGGAATGCCCGGATCAGATGATGGGGAAGTTTATTGATAAAACCAACCGTATCCGTAAATAACACACTCTGCCCATTTTCAAATTCATAACTTCTCGTCGTCGGATCCAACGTCGCAAAAAGCTTGTCCTCCTCCAATACATCCGCCTTTGTAAGCGCATTCAAAAGTGTTGATTTCCCGGCGTTTGTATAACCAACGATCGAGACAACCCGGACTGCATTGTTTTTTCTCTGCTTGCGCATCGTCTCCCGGTTTGTCACTACCTGCCGGAGCTGTCGGTTCAGCATGGAAATCCGCTCTCTGATCCTTCGCCTGTCCATTTCCAACTTCTTCTCGCCGGGCCCTCTCGTACCAATCCCACCGGCACTTCCCGCCGCACCGCCTCCGATTCTCGACAGCGAAGTTCCAAAACCTGTGAGCCGGGACGCACGATAACGAAGCTGTGCAAGTTCCACTTGGATTTTTCCCTCGTTGGTATTTGCATGTGCCGCGAAAATATCGAGGATCATCACCGTCCGGTCAATAACTTTGCACTGCAGTTCCTCCCTCAGATTGGAAATCTGCGCCGGTGACAGTTCGTCGTCACAAACCACTGTGTCCGCTCCGGTTTTGCGGATCATTTCCCGCAGTTCAGCAAGTTTTCCCTTTCCAATATAAGTACCGGGATGTATTCCCTCCCGATTCTGGATCATCTTTCCCACGGTCTCCGCCCCTGCGGTCTGCGCCAGTTCCTCCAGCTCATCCAAGGAAGCCGCCGCATCAAGAAAAACCTCATCCCCTGCTCTTCTCCCTGCACCTGCATCCTCCCCTAGCTGAACCGCCACGAGGATTACTTTTTCCTTGCTCTCCTCCGTTGTATACAAGTCTGCCATCGGTCATTCCTCCCCTCTGAATGCCTTATTTTACCATAGCTTCCTTCACGCTGTCAACGAATCCGTTTTCCTGCTTTTGACAGCCTTTCTTTCCTATGCTAATATAAATACGGAATGTTTTCGTAACCTTTCCCAACCGATGGTTGAGATGGGAAAATTTGTAAAATATATGTAAAAAGAAACGGAGAAACCCATGAAATCAAATCTTACCACCCTTTGTTATATCGAAGACAATGACCGATATCTCATGCTGCACCGCACAAAAAAAGAAAAAGACATCAATAAGGACAAGTGGATCGGTGTCGGCGGCCACTTTGAACCCGGCGAGTCGCCGGATGAATGCCTGCAAAGAGAAATTATAGAGGAGACAGGACTCACCCTCACTTCCTACCAACTGCGCGGCATCATTACCTTTTCCACAAATACATGGCCCACGGAATACATGTTTTTGTACACAGCAACGACTGCCAAGGCAGATATCACAGAATGCAGCGAGGGCGATCTTGTGTGGGTTCCCAAATCCAAGATTCCTTCCCTGAATCTCTGGGAAGGGGATAAAATCTTTTTTAAACTGCTAGACGAGAGAAACAATATGTTTTCGCTCAAACTCACCTACCACGATGACACGCTCCAGTCTGCCATTCTGGACGGTGTACCGCTAGAATTACACTAAAATTTACTTTTGGATCAGTATGACAACATTATAAAATCGGGAGGAAATTAGATTGAAGCAAAACACTTTAGTTGAAATCATAGAGGAACAAACAAACCGTGCCTTATGGGAAACAAAAAATGTAATAGATTGTGTCCCAGATGAATTATGGGATAAAAAATATTGCGAAATGCCTTGTTGGAAGCACATCTATCACATGTTACACTCATTGGATCTGTGGTATATTAATCCCCGGGATAAAAATTTTCAGGAGCCCGCAATCCATGAAAAAGATTTAAATAATCTGGATGTTTTTTCTAACAAAACTCTTTCTCGGGAGGAAATCGAACGCTATTTGATCTGCATTGAGAAAAAAATCAAAACATATATTTCTGGCTTAACAGATGAGCAATTATTGGAATATCCGGCAGACTGTGAATATTGTAAATTCACCCTGATCTTAGCACAGTTTAGACATCTGCACAGCCATATGGGAATGATTATGGGATTTATTATAGATGATACCGGTTTGTGGCCCAAAGTTTTGGGGTTGGAAAATCCATTTCCGAGGGGAAAGTATGATAAGTATTTGTAGATATCGCACTTTATTCCATCGTTTTTATCAACCCCTGAATCCGACGCTCTGCCTCTTTATAAACTGCCTCATCATCCCTTACTGAAATGATGATAATCTTCATAACACTGCCCTCACAAACCAAATCATACACCACCCGGTATCCAAGACTACGAAGCTTTATTTTATAAAATCCACTCAATCTAGATGAAGCAAGATTTCCTAATGGCTTTCCTATCCCGTCTGGCGGAGGCAGGGGATGTTCTGCTATCTTTTCAATGGCTTTCAAAACCAGTTTCCGCACATATGGGTCTAACTTCCGCAAGTCCCGCTGTGCTTCTTTAATATATTCCACTGTCCATTTCATAAACCGTACTCCTGTACTTCTATTCCAATTCCACGTCTACCTCATCCAATTCGCTCTGGCTAATACCAAACTCCTGCATCATCTGCTCCTGCGTCCGATTCTCAGATCCATCATAATGTTTCATGCGCTCTTCTGCCTCTTCCTTTAGAATGAAATCAGAAAGCATTTCCATCAACGACTCATACTGTGTTGGTGAAATCAGTACACAGGCGGGCTTGTTGTTTTTTACCACAATTTTAGTCCCTGTCGTCTCCACCTCATCAAAAATTTTGTTTGCCTCCCCCCTATTAAATCGGGAAATGGGAATCATTGTTTTTAGCATCCCTGCTACAGACATCTGCCGCATTCCTAACCCCTCCAATCTACCAATAGTCTATCCTGTTCTGTATTTATTATACGACGATGTCAGTAATTCGTCAATAAATTTATTGTTGTTTTATCTATAACCTAAATTATATTTCCATAACATAGTATGCATTTTCTTAACATTATAACGGAGTACCGTTACATATTAAAAAGAGATGTTCCGCAGAAACGGTATATAAATTGTCGAACGTGTTTCATGTAACAATGGAAGAATTTTGGGAATGTCTATTGATCGCATGTTTACAAAAGAAATTTAACCTAAAATGAGTGAGAGCCTTGAAACAAAGTTCAAGGCTCTCCTTTCAATTTTGGATATAAATTTATTAAACAGTCAATTATATTGTAGCATACTTTTCGTTTTTGTCAAGAAAAAAATCTGCTTCTTTATGAATTTTTTTCGATTTTTTCAACAAAGCAACAGCCCCTTTAAAATCAAACTCCCGGGAATTTAATCCATAACAGGAAAACCTTGACATAAAATATACGGATAATTATAATCATTATTAGAGATTAACTATATATATCATATATGATGGAGGGAAAAGAAATGTCAAAAAAAGTTGTAACATTCGGGGAGATTATGCTGCGTCTTGCACCGGAAGGATACTATCGTTTTGTACAGGCAGAGTCCTATGGGGCTACTTACGGAGGCGGTGAAGCAAATGTAGCAGTTTCACTTGCTAATTATGGAATGGATGCCAGTTTTGTCACAAAACTTCCGGCTCATGAGATCGGACAAGCAGGGATCAACGCCCTTCGCCGATATGGCGTAGATACAAAGGATATCGCCAGAGGAGGCGACCGCGTCGGTATTTATTATCTGGAAAAAGGAGCGAGCCAGAGACCATCCAAAGTCATTTATGACCGCGCCGGTTCTTCCATCGCCACCGCTACTACGAAAGATTTTGACTGGAACCGTATTTTTGACGATGCTGACTGGTTCCATTTTACAGGGATCACGCCGGCTCTTGGCGATAACGTAGCTGCCATCTGTCTGGAGGCATGCAAAGCAGCCAAAGAAAAAGGAATTACCGTAAGCTGCGATCTGAACTATCGGAACAAATTATGGACAAAAGAAAAAGCCGGTCAGGTCATGGGCGAGCTTTGCAAATATGTTGACGTATGCATTTCCAATGAAGAGGACGCCAATGATGTATTCGGGATCAAGGCTGCCGGAACCGACGTCACCGCCGGTCAGGTAAACCACGAAGGTTACAAAGACGTTGCCAAACAGTTAGCCGACCGTTTTGGTTTCAGCAAAGTAGCCATCACACTCCGTACCTCCATCTCAGCAAACGACAATAAATGGGCGGCTATGCTCTACGATGGAAACGACTATTATTTCTCAAAGCAGTACCTCATGCACATTGTCGACCGCGTCGGGGGCGGCGATTCTTTCGGCGGCGGGCTCATCTATTCCTGCCTGCAGGACATGGCACCACAGGACATTATCGAATTTGCTGTCGCTGCAAGCTGCCTCAAACACAGCATCGAGGGCGACTTCAATCAAGTATCCGTCGATGAAGTAATGAAACTTGCCGGCGGCGATGCATCCGGACGGGTACAGCGATAAATCTTCAAAATATTCTGTATTAGCTAGCGATACTGATAAAATCACGAAAATAAAATACTGGATAATAGAGTAGAAAAAGAGAATGTTTCAATTTCATTTTATTGAAGCATTCTCTTTATTAAGTATGCAAATACAATTTATTCATAATATTTATCTAACGATATCTTGGTTGATCTTATTACATCAATGATCACGTTTAATTGCTTGACAGAACAAGAATCAATCAATTCCAATAATTCCTGTTGAATCGTAGTTTTATTTATCTGTGGATGTTCATATATGATTGCATCTGTCTGCACGGAAAGAACATCCGCAATCCTTACCAGAGCCGATAAACTCATCTTCGTATTCCCTGTCTCAATATGGCTCATATGAGTTACAGAAATCCCCGCTTTTTCTGCTAGCTGCTCTTGGGAAAGGTTCAAAGCCTTTCGGTATCTCCGGATCCGTTGCCCGATTTCATAATAATTCATTCACATCACCGCCTATATAATTAAAATATACTTGAATTGTATAGGCATTTATGTTATATTTGAATATATTGTATGGGCTAAAATATGCCTATATAGTTCAATTATATAATAAAGGAGAACTAATTATGACATCAAAAAAACAAATAATTACATGTTTGCTGACTTTCGCCCTGTTGCTTGGCATGTTTCCTAGCACCGAGGCATTCGCCGCAAAAAAAGTAAGCCTAAACACTAAGAATCTAACTATCACAGAGGGAAAAAGCAAGACACTCAAAGTCAAAAACACAAAGAAAAAAGCAACATGGAAAATCTTATCTGGTAAAAAATATATTACCTTAAAGAAAAAAGGCAGAGTGGCTGCAACAATCAAGGGAAAGAAAAAAGGGACTGCAAAAGTGCAGGCAACTGTACAAAAGAAAAAGCTGACCTGCAAAATAACGATAAAAAGTTCCAAAAAGAAAACACATAAATCAATCTCCCCAACATTCCTACCAACACCATCTGAAGTAACCGCCACTCCTGTTTCTACAAACACGCCTACACTCATTGGTTCACATGAACATGATGTGGCAACATTAAAAAAATTAATTGCAGAACAACAAGAACGGGGAGCACGCGTTAGTACAGATATAAACAATCGAGACTATACATGGGAAGATGGTAAACTAGTGGGAATTGATTGGTCTTATCAGGGCTTAACAGGTGAACTAGATGTGTCAGAACTCGTTAATTTAACAAAGTTAGAGTGCTATTACAATGAACTAAGCAGCTTGAACGTATCTGGAAATGTAAATTTAACAGTTTTGGACTGTGATTCGACCACATTAACCAACTTAGATGTATCCCAAAATATAAATTTAACAGACTTGAACTGTAGCAGTAACCGATTAACCAACTTAGATATATCCCATAACGTAAATTTAACAGACTTGAATTGTATGGATAACCAACTAACAAACTTAGATATATCCAAAAATATAAATTTGACATACTTAAATTGTGGACTTAACCAACTAAACAACTTAGATGTGTCGAAAAATATAGGCTTGGAAGATTTATATTGCTACGGAAACCAATTAACAAATATAGACATATCCCAAAATGTAAATTTGACATACTTACATTGTGGGGATAATCAGCTAAATAGCTTAGATGCATCCTATAATGAAAATTTAACACGTTTAGACTGCAGATTTAACCAACTAAGCACCCTAAACATATCTTGCAATATAAATTTAACAGACTTGGATTGTGGATTTAACCAACTAAGCACCCTAGACATATCTTGCAATATAAATTTAACAGACTTGGATTGTGGATTTAACCAACTAAATAGCTTAGATGTATCCAAAAATATAAGTTTGGAAACTTTAGACTGTCAACATAATCTGTTAAACAATTTGGATATATCCAAAAATGTGAATCTATACTCATTACATTGTGACCAGAATACATTAAGTAATTTAGATGTATCAAAAAACGTAAACCTAAAAGTATTATCCTGTGATGACACCGTTATTATTGTAGGACGACCTACCTCATCAGATACACCAGACAATTTAAACGATCAAGACGTAACTGCTTTAAAAAACTTGATTCGTTTACAACGAGAACGCGGTGCAACTGTCAGCGAAGATTTAAATAGTGATGAATATACGTGGGAAGAAGGTCGATTGACAGAAATTTGCTGGATCAATGCAGATTTGTCTGATGAATTGGATATGTCAGAACTTACAAATTTGAAAGTGTTAAATTGTAATAGCAACCAATTAACTAATTTGGATGTATCTGAGAATGTAAATTTGATAGACTTAGCTTGCGGTAACAACCAATTAACAAATTTAGATGTATCCAAAAATGTGAATCTAACAGTGCTAGATTGTAACGAAAACCAATTAACCAACTTAGATGTGTCCAAAAATGTGAATTTGACAATGTTATTCTGCAGTTATAATCAATTAAATGAATTAAATTTATCCAAAAATTTGAATTTGGCAACCTTATTCTGTGATTATAATCAGCTTAAAAATCTAGATATATCAAAAAATGTGAATTTGACAGATTTTGCATGCTCTAATAACCAATTAACTAATTTAGATGTGTCCAAAAATACAGACTTGACGATATTAGAATGCAATGATAATCAATTAAATAATTTAAATGTATCAGGGAATATAAATATGACAGAGTTACAGTGCCAAAAAAACCAACTAACAAGTTTAGATGTATCTAAAAATGTAAATTTAGAGTACTTAGAGTGCAGTAACAACCAACTAACTAATTTAGATGTATCTAAGAATGGGAGTTTATGCAGCTTATATTGCGGCAACAACCGATTAACTAATTTAGATGTATCTAAGAATGTGAATTTATTCTTCTTATCATGCAAGGGTAATCAACTAAGTACCCTAGATGTGTCCCAAAACACAAACTTGTATGGTTTAAGCTGTGATGATACCGTTATTGTCAAAGGTTATAATAAATAACCCCTTACACATCACAATCAGGTATCCGTCGACGAGGTGATGAAACTTGCCGGAGGTGATGCATCCGGACGGGTACAGCGGTAAATATTCTAAATATTCCGTATTCACTAGCGATACTGATAAAATCGCGAAAATCAAATACCGGATAATAGAGTAGAAAAAGAGAATGTTTCAATTTTGGAACATTCCCTTTACTATTTTTGCAAGAATTATGATAAAATAGTCTCAGCAAAGCTGAGCCATGCAAGTTGCTATCGCAACTTGAAATGCACAGAAAGCATGAGTGCAATCAGCAGATTACAGACAAATAGCTGCTTACAGATGATTTTGTCTGTAATCTGCTGATTATGTGAGTGTCAACGAACACCGAAAAACCGTAGGTTTTGAGGTAGGCACTCATGCATAATAGTTATAATATGATTTACCGAAACAGATTCAATGGGGGGTTATGTTGTGGAAAAGGAAAAAAACACATTAAGAATCAGTCATGCTATTTTATGGGTAGCTGCTTGGTTTGGGATTATGCTTTTTTATACATTTCTAAATGCAGCCATTTGGAGAAAAGCATTTCCAGATTACGCAGAATGGATAAATATTATAGTTATCATAATATGTGCGGTTGGATTTATTTGCCTGCTCAAAAGTAAATATGAAATAAATTTATTATCAAATGCCACGCCAATGGGCATTCTTTTGGCTATATTTTGTTCCATCCTGTTTTTCTTTCTTTTAGATCAATGTCTGGATCCTATATTTGAAAGTATTTTTCCACAAAGCGAGCAGGACTATCAAGAGATGATCCAAAGTCTGGTTAAGTCACCTGTCACAAGCCTATTACAAATATGTATTATTGCCCCCGTCACAGAAGAAATTTTAATGCGTGGATTTGTATTGGGCGAATTAAAAGACACCTGCGGAGTTATGCCGGCATTATTTATTTCTGCTTTGCTTTTTGCACTCCTGCACTTTAATATGGTACAAACTTTATCAGCCTTTGTGTGCGGCATTGTATTAGGATTACTTTATATAAAAACTAACTCCATCCCCTGCTGTATCATTGCACATTGCGGATATAATTTAATATCTTACATCATGCTTTTTTCTTAGCATCTCAAATCACAAAACGACTTCCCCTCGAATACTCCCCAGAAGCAGCAACACGTTCTTTTGGGAGACTTGTGAATCCGTCAGTGTCAGAATCATGTACTCTATGATTCGACACTGCTACGTGATTCACCTAGCGCAAGCGGTCTCCCAAAAAGAACGTGTTGCTACCTCCTCCACTGCTCCGGAAACATATACTCCTTCCTCTCCGCAAGTGTCCCAAACGAATACCCCTTTTCAGCGATCAGGTCAATGACCTCGCCGAGTACGGACGCCGTATTCTGCATCGTATTGGAATCGTGTAAAAGGATGATCGGCTCGTCATATTTTTCAAGATCCTTCGCCACATTCCGGTAAATGACTGCTTTGGGGACACCCCTGCCCACCGAGTCCTCGCCGGAGACATTCCAGTCAAAACTCGTCACATTTATCTTTTGAAGCTTCTGCACGATATCATCTACGATCGGGCAGACATAGCGGTTATTGCTGCCCCACGGAAAGCGATGGAGTTTCGGTGCCGCCCCCGTCACCTCCCGGATCCGGTCGCTGCACCGGTTAAAATCCTCAAAAAACGCAGTTTCATCACAGTACATCTCATTCTTTTTATGCGAGTATGTATGTACGCCGATACAATGACCCTCCGCCTTCTCACGCCGGACGATCTCCTCACGTTCGCCGGTAATCTCATTTCCGATTAGAAAAAAAGTCGCTTTGACATTTTTCTTTTTTAACGTATCCAGTATCTCCGGTGTGACCTCACTAGGCCCATCATCAAATGTCAGATATGCGGTCTTCTCTGCCTCACCTTTCACTGCCGCTTTACTGGCTGGCGAGCCACTCGCCGCCGGCGCACCCGCTGTCGTCTCCCCGCTTTTACTCTCCTGCATATTTTTACAAAATTCCGAAAACATCATTACGCCAAGTAAACATACGCATACAACATAAAGTATCCGTTTCACCTGATCACCCATACACGTATCCTTAATCTGTATTATATGCTGGAGAATGCAAAATGTTACACCGCACGGAGTTTTGTGCAAATCAAATACCCCGCAGCAGAGCAACGGGGTATTTGACCCGCGCGTTTACGTACGCGAGAATAAAAGGGAAAGCCGCTACTCCCCGGGTGGGAAATAACAGCTTTCATTTATTGTTACAAAGAATTCACAAGATATTTGTCCCGGCGATCAGCCCTTTACCGAACCAAGAGCGATACCGCGGATGATAAACTTAGACAGGCACAGATATACAATGATCAATGGAATGATCGCGATACCAAGTACCATGTATACTTCACCGAGGTCAAAGTTACCATTTGCCTCTGCCTGAAGTCCCGCGATGATCAGTGGAAGTGTCGCATTCTCACTGTTCGTATCCATCAACAACTGCGGAAGGAAGTAACTGTTCCAAGATGCTACGAACTGGAAGATCAACTGCACTGCCATCGCCGGTTTGAGGATCGGCATAACCACAAAATTGAAGATATAAAATTCGTGTCCACCATCAATCCGCCCTGCCTCTACGATCTCCATCGGAAGCGAACTCTCCATATACTGCTTGATGAAGAAGAACACACCCGGCACTGCGATCATCGGGAAAATCAATGGAACATAGGAATTATAAAGTCCCATGACATTTTTCACCATATCAACGTAACCAAGCGCAGAAACCTGTGTCGGCACCATCAGGACTACCATGATGAAAATGAACGCCGCTTTTTTGAGGCGGAAGTCATACGCATACAAACCATATGCGGTCAGAGCTGCCACGTACACACTGAGCAGACAGGATATAGCCGCCACGATAAAACTGTTTAACATAGCGTGGAATACCGGCCTTGTGCCATCTGCATTATGTCTCAGCACTTTGGACATATTGCTTAAAAAGTTTGAACCCGGGATCAGGTTAAACGAACTCGACAGAGTAGCATGGTCTTTTGTCAGGTTTACTAACAAAGTGACAAATGGGAATAATGCCAACACACATACCACGATCAACACCACATAAGCGATTATACGGCGTATGATCAGCATCTGGCGTCCGCGTTTTTCCTGCGTACTGAGCGGTGTCCCGGTTATATCATCGATTACTGCCATATTACCGCCCTCCCTTCGCTGCTGCTTTCGCCGCTTTTTTCCTTGCCTTTTTATTGGCTCTTGCTTCCTTATCATCATCGCTTTCCATCAGCTTGAAGAGGAAGATTCCAATAATACCTGCCACGAAGAACAGAATTACGGATTCAGTACCTGCCACTCCCACATCACCGGAGCCGCTGATTCCTGCACTGATATCCATGACAACCGTTTTCGCAACCTCATTCGGGCCTCCATTTTTAACAAGAAGATTCGGAATGTCGAACATCTGAAGACCACCGATCATTGACGTCACCATAACATACAACATGATCGGCTTCAACATCGGAATCGTAATTTTCCAAAACTGCTGTCCGGCACTCGCACCATCGATCGAGGACGCCTCATATAATGCCGGATCAATTCCCATGATACCTGCCATGAGAAGGATCGTTGTGTTACCTGTCCACATCAGGAAGTTGATAAATGCAATGATCAGCCGGATACTCCACTCATCGTTCAAGAAATCAAACGACATTCCAAACAATGAATTGACCGGTCCCTGAACAGCAAATAACTTAACGAATAACACTGCTACCGAGGATGCCATAAGCATATTCGGCAGATACAATATAACTTTTACCGCACCGGTTCCTTTTAATTTCAGACGGATGTCCGTGAACCATGACGCAAATAATAACGATATTAAAATCTGAGGTATAAATCCCAGAAGCCAGAGCAAAAACGTATTTCCAAAGTACTTTAACATATCACTCTGCGTAAATACATCCACATAGTTTTGAAATCCTACAAACTTTTCAACATCCCCATCGATAAAATCCGAGTATTTTGTAAAGAAGCTGTTGTAAAAGGTTAAGATCAACGGGTACAACTGAAATACCGCATAGGAAATAAAAAATGGAAGGATAAAGATCAGTCCCCATTTTCCGTATTTCAGCTTGTGTGGACGCTGGTATTTCGCTGCCGGCGCATTTGCCTGTTTTGCTACTGCAGCCATAAAATCCCCCTTTCCCGAAATCGTATTTTTAAAGTTCCAAATCCATTTTACGATAAAAAGTGGGGCAGGACACCCCTGCCCCACTTTGATATCCTGATACACTTACATGTTGATCATCAGTCTGCACTAAGTGCCGGATATGATTTCAATGTGAGTTTCTTCCAGTTTGCAATCGCATCTTCTTTTGAAGATTTGCCATTGTAGTAATCCTTCATAGCTGTCATCAGGTTCTCCATGCACATCTGGTCATAAGGAGATACATTGCTGCAGTCGATCTTGTCTGCCGCATCTTTCAGGACAGATACCAAAGACTGTCCGCCAAGGAAGTCAGATGTTACACCGTCTGCCTCAAGCTTCTCATTTGCCTTCTTGTTGTTTACGAAGTCAGATGTGTCTTTGCTGATGTTGTACATGATATCTGCATCACAGCAGAGTTTCAGCATAACGTCTTTTACAAGTTCTGCATTGTCTGTTCCTTTTGCACCGCAGACGAAAGAACCGCCCCAGTTAAAGGACTGTGGGCCTACACATACTGCCCAGTCACCGTAACTTCCGCCCGGTGTGAAGCTTCCGTCTTCGTTTTTCTTAGCACCGGAGTTCTCAGCCATAGAGAAGTTGATTCCCCAAGCCGGCATGAAGTAACCAAATACGTTACCATTCTTGCTCATGCCTTTGCCCCAGTCATCGCCCCAGAGGGAAGTCTTCTGGTTGTAACCATTGTCTGTGTACTCTTTTGTCTGGTCGATCCATGTCTCGATCGCCGAATCCATCTGAAGTTTCTTGTCATCGCTAACCCATTTCTGGCTTACGTTGTTTGAATATACACGGAGTGCATCATCAAAACCGGAAAGCATTGTGATCTTTCCACCAGATTTCTCTTTTACTGTTGCAGCTGCTTCTGTGAACTTATCCCAGTCAGATACCTGCTCTTGGATTTTTTCCGGATCATCTGTTCCGAAAATGTCCTTTGCATAAGAACGTCTGTAGGTGAATCCACCCGGACATCCCTGCCATGATACACCACGGAGAACTCCGCTTGCATCGGAAGCAGCCTGTTTTGTGTAAGCATACATCTGTGACATGTCATCATCTGTCAAGCCAAGAGATTTAACATCTACTGCATAGTCTGTGTTTGTATACTTGTTTACGTAGTCCATCTCGCAAAGGAAGATATCTACTTTGTCATCTGCGGATGCGCTGTCCTGTTTTTTAAGAGCCTCATCCAGTTTGTCCTGATAGTTGCTTCCTTCGTTTGCATTCTGAGTGAATTTTACTGTTACGTCTCCGATCTTCTTTGTCTTCTTGTCGTAGTCCGGATAATATTTCTCAAAACGCTCTTGGAACTCCGTGTTCCAAACATAGATGTTAAGAACTTTTCCGCCGCCATCTTCAAGCACTTCTGTTTTATCTGCTGTCGTACTCGAATCACTGCTGCTGTTGCTGTTGCTGCTGCTCGGGTTGTTTGATGATGTCTTGTCATCGCCGCCACATCCTGTCACACAGCCAATGACCATCGTCAGAGAAAGAGCTAACGCTAACCATTTTCTTCTCATAAAGATTATTCCTCCTGATTCTCATTGATTTTTTTGTGAATGGTTTCTTTTTTATAATTACTAAAGCCTCTTCACAGATCGTCCCTGCACCAATTCACCCTGAACGACAAGCCGCTCAACCAGAGACATGCCCGGTTGTTCGATCGCCTCAACAAGCTTTCTCGCCGCCATTCTCCCGAGTTCCTCCGTATTCTGCTTATAGGTGGTCAATTTCGGTTCGATCACTTGGGCGATACGCTGTCCGTCATACCCGACGACAGATATGTCATCCGGCACCGACATGCCTTTGCTCTCGATCACATTTATGCCTCCAAAGCAGGAAAAATCATCGGGATAAATAATACAGGTGGGTCTGTTACTCAGCATTAATAATTCTTCTGTTATTCTGGCTGAAGAAACCGGATCATGATAAATCCCCTCACGGATCAGTTCATCCCTAGCTTCTACGCCCAGACTTTTCAAGGTACGGTAAAATCCTTCCAGCCGGTTTGTCGTAACCATCGATTCTGCCCCATGTATATAAGCAATCTCACGATGTCCCAAACCTACTATATATTGAACGATCTTTTGCATGCCGACGAGATTGTCCGACAAAATGCTTGTCTTATTCTGGAATGCAAAGTCGATCGTCACAACCGGTATATCACTGTTTACCAACTCTAGGATCGCCTCATCCTCAAAATCCACGCATGCGATCACCACGCCGTCTACACCTCTGTACTTACTATGCTCATAATACGATAATCTGGTGTCTTTTCCTGCACGCTGGCTGATAAATGTAATATCATACCCCTCTTCCTCCGCACCGCGCCGGAAACTGTCCAGAACATGGGAGAAATAGGAGTGTGTCAATCCACAGTTCGCCTTATCCACAAACAATACTCCGATATTGTAAGTACGGTTTGTCTTTAACGCTCTTGCAGAAGAGTTTGGCAAATATCCAAGTTCTTTCGCCGCTTGGCAGATCCTGTCTCTGGTTCCATCGCTGATATCACCTCTGTTGTTCAGTGCTTTGCTGACTGTCGCAACAGAAACCTGACACATGGACGCGATATCTTTCATTGATACCATTGCCTTCCCTCTCATCCTTTTCTTAATCGTTTTCGTACTCAAATTTTACCACATTTTTCATATATAGTCAACCTGTATTTTGCTTTTTTTGTTCAAATCGCACAAAAAATCATCTTGCTTTTATCGCCTGTTTCATATATAATGTAAATACTACGAAATCGTTTTCGCCAATACGGAACAGGAAAGGAGATTTAAATGAAATTCGGTAAATTTGACGACGCAAACAAGGAGTATGTGATCACAACACCCAAAACTCCGCTTCCGTGGATCAACTATCTGGGAAGCAGCGAGTTTTTCTCACTGATGTCAAATACATGCGGCGGATATAGTTTTTATAAAGATGCAAAACTTCTCCGTCTCACAAGATACCGCTACAACAACATCCCGAATGATGAAGGAGGACGTTATTTTTATATCAAAGAGGGCGGTACCGTCTGGAATCCCGGCTGGCAGCCTGTCCGGACGGAACTGGATTCTTACGAATGCCGCCACGGTATGGGCTACACAAGGATCACCTCAAAGAAAAACGGCCTGACTGCCTCTCTTCTCGCCTTTGTCCCGGTAAAGGATAACTGCGAGATCAACCGGCTTACCTTTACAAATGATTCTTCCGAACCGAAAGAATTTACACTTTTCTCATACATCGAATTTTGTATGTGGAATGCGATGGATGATATGACAAATTTCCAACGGAACTTAAACATCGGCGAGGTCGAGGTGATCGGTTCCTCGATCTACCACAAATCCGAATACCGCGAACGCCGGAACCACTATGCGGTCTATTCCGTAAATACGGAGATTGACGGTTTCGACACGAGCAGGGATGAATTTCTCGGCGCCTACCGCGGCGTTACCGACCCGCAGGTCGTAGAAGCCGGAAAAGCAAATAACTCTGTGGCAAGCGGATGGTATCCCATCGGTTCCCACCAGATCAACGTCACCCTGAACCCGGGCGAGAGCAAATCTTATATTTTTGTTCTCGGATATTGTGAAAATCCTGTTGATGACAAATTTGAAGCACCGGATGTCATCAACAAAAAACCGGCAAAGGAACTGCTTGCCAAATATCAGACGGATGAGCAGGTGGATGCTGCCCTTGCCGAATTAAACCAAGTATGGGAGGATCTCCTCTCCAAATATACGGTACAGTCCGCAGACGACAAGCTGAACCGCATGGTAAACATTTGGAACCAATACCAATGTATGGTCACTTTTAATATGTCCCGTTCTGCCTCATATTATGAATCGGGTATCGGAAGAGGCATGGGCTTCCGCGATTCCTGTCAGGATCTGCTCGGATTTGTCCACTTGATCCCGGATCGCGCCAGAGAGCGTATCATCGATATTGCCTCGACGCAGTTTGAGGACGGAAGCGCTTATCATCAGTACCAGCCTCTTACAAAAAAAGGAAACAGCGACATCGGAAGCGGTTTCAATGATGACCCGCTCTGGCTGATCGCCGGAACCTCCGCTTATGTAAGGGAAACCGGAGACTTTTCCATTCTGGATGAAATGGTACCTTACGACAATGACATGTCGGTCGCTACCACATTATTTGAGCATCTCACACGCTCGTTTGATTATATCGTAAATCATAAAGGGCCTCACAAACTGCCGCTCATCGGACGTGCCGACTGGAACGACTGCCTGAACTTAAACTGTTTTTCAAAAGAGCCGGGTGAATCCTTCCAGACATTCGGGCCGAGCGAAGGGCCGGTTGCTGAGTCGGTCTTTATCGCAGGCATGTTTGTAAAATACGGAAAGGAATACGCCGATCTCTGCGAGGCGATGGGAAAAACCGACGAGGCTGCACGCGCACGCACAGAGGTGGCAGAGATGGTAAAAGCAATCGAAAAAGACGGTTGGGACGGTGAATGGTTTATTCGGGCTTATGACGCCGCCGGTGATAAAGTCGGCTCGAAAGAATGCAAAGAGGGGCAGATTTATATCGAGCCGCAGGGCTTTTGTGTCTTGGCAGGCGTCGGCGTAGAAAATGGCCTCGCCAAAAAGGCGCTCGACTCCGTAAAAGAAAAACTGGATACCAAATACGGAATCGTTCTTCTGCAGCCACCATATACCAAATACTATCTGAATCTCGGTGAGATTTCTTCTTATCCGCCGGGATATAAAGAAAATGCCGGTATCTTCTGTCACAATAACCCGTGGATTTCCGCTGCCGAGACGCAGATCGGACGCGGCAACCGGGCATTTGAGATTTACCGCAAGACCTGTCCGGCTTATCTCGAAGATATCAGTGAGATCCACTGCACGGAACCTTATGTCTATTCCCAGATGATCGCCGGAAAAGACGCCAAATTCTTTGGACAAGCCAAAAACAGCTGGCTCACCGGTACTGCAGCATGGACATTTATGAATGTCTCGCAGTATATCCTCGGCGTACAGCCGGCTCTGGATGGACTTAGCATTGATCCATGTGTGCCTTCTGATTTTGGAGATTTCACGATCACGAGGAAATTCCGCGATGTAACTTATAAGATCAGCGTCCAGAATCCTTCCGGAGTCCAAAAGGGCGTGAAGGAGCTTATCGTGGATGGAAAAACCTATACGGATACAACCGTTATCCCATACGACGACACAAAGAAACAGGTCGATGTGACTGTTGTCATGGGTTGACCAGATACAAAAAAATATGCTGGGGAATAAAACGCCCCGGCACACAATCAACTTACAGAAAGGACAAGAAAAATACTATGTCACAAGAAGCAATTTATACAATCGTTGGACTTGGAATCATCGGGATTTTGCTCGCAGTCGTTGCCGGAATCATATCGCTTGTGCTATATATACTAAATTCTTATGCACTGTACATGATCTTAAAAGCAGTTGGATACGAACTTGCTTGGCTCGCATGGATCCCGTTCTGCCAGTACTTTGCCATCACGATGGCATTTAACTACAAGAATGAGCCAAATATCAGTGTCTTTGGTATTCCGGTTCCGCGTCCGGCAGCTGGATTTGCCGCACTGATCGGTACGATCGCCAGCGGCATCATCCCATTTATCGGAGCACTTTTTCCGATCCTCGCAGTTCTTATCAACGGAAATATCCTCGCTGAAATGTTTGACGTATGCGAAGAAAGTGAGACCGGCAAAAATCTGGGAATGGGCATCATCTCCTCGCTTATCATATTTGTCCAGATCGCTATGTTCTTCAAATATATGAAAAAGGCAAAGAACGGCGAGATCGACATCCAGAGATATGCCGCTAACCACTGATTTTAACCCTATTTCCACCGGAGGGTGATCTCTCCGGTGTGAAGGGTTCTTGTGCTGGGATGACCATCTGCATCCCGGCATTCTATGATCAAACCTCCGTCGTTATCGATATCCAACGCTTTCCCCTCATACCATACATCTTTTTCGAGAAAGCGAACCTCTTTTCCGATCACATTCGAATACGTCCGGTAATCCTCCATAAATTCCCGTTCCGTAAGATTCTCATAAATATCCCAAAATTCATTCAGAACTTCTGCGATCAGCACATTTCTTGGCACATTTTTTTTTGGCAGCACAGAACCCGCTTTCTCCTTTAATTCATCCGGAAATTCATCCGTCCGGTAATTGATCCCGATCCCGACAACCACCGTATCGATTTTTCCGACCTCAAAATCAGAGACCGCCTCCGTGAGTATCCCGCAGATTTTTTTGTCGCCCAGATACACGTCATTCACCCACTTGATCTGCGGCTCAAGTCCGAGCGTTTTCCGTATTCCCCGGCACACAGCCACGGAAGCCGCTGTCGTGACGAGTACAGCATCCGCACCCGTTAGTTCCGGTCTGAGCAGGATGCTCATATAAATTCCGGTTCCCGGCGGAGAATAAAAATTCCGCCCGAGACGCCCCTTGCCATTTGTCTGCTCCTCCGCAATGACCGTGAGACCGTGTGGCTCTCCCTCTAGTGCGCACCGTTTTGCTTCTACATTTGTAGAATCCAATACCTTATGAACTTGGATCGGAAAATTCTTTCTGTCTCCGGAGAGGCCAAGCCGAATCCCCTCCCCGCTCAGAACATCCGTAGCTTCCTGAAGCCGGTATCCTCTATTGTTCGCCGCATCGATCTGGTATCCCTCCTGTTTCAGCGCTTTCACTGCTTTCCAGACTGCGGTTCGGGATACCCCCAATTTTTTGGCAAGTTCCTCTCCGGACAGGTCTGTTTCCCGGTTTGCCTCAAGGATGGAAAGAAGCTCTGTCTTTACACTCATTCGGATTCCTCTCTTCTTATGATGTCAAAAGGCGACAGCGGACACTGCGTCCGGATCATGATCTGCT
The DNA here is from genome assembly GCA_023664685.1 of Roseburia sp. Classification (GTDB taxonomy): domain Bacteria; phylum Bacillota; class Clostridia; order Lachnospirales; family Lachnospiraceae; genus Eubacterium_F. The sequence continues at coordinate 32,909 of JAMPFC010000005.1, forward strand.
GTGCCGGATGCGGGCAGCTCTCGATCTCATTCCCATCCTCATCGTACATAGCGAGAACTTTTGTCCTGACATTCTCTCCGCCCGGTTTCATGATCTCCACCGTCTCTCCTGCTGCAAACTTATTTTTCTGCTCAAACACACCCAGCCCATCTTCTGTAACCGTATGGATCATGCCGAGATAAACATATCCTTTTACATACGTATTATTGTCATAAATCTGCGTCTCATGGGATGTCGGCCCAAAGAAAAAGCCGGTCGTAAACTGCCGGTATGTACACTTGGCAATCTCCTCTTTATAATACGGTATATTTTTTTTATAAATTTGCGGATCTTCAAAATAATCATCGAGCGCTTTCCGGTATGTGCGCGATACGACCGCCACATAGAGCGCAGTCTTCATCCGCCCCTCGATCTTGAAGCTGTCGATCCCTGCCTCCACCAGTTCCGGAATATGCTCGATCATGCACAGATCTTTGGAATTGAAAATATACGTTCCCCGCTCATTTTCCTCCACAGGAAGATACTCGCCGGGGCGTTTTTCTTCCATGATATAATACTTCCACCGGCACGGATGGGTACATGCCCCCAGATTGGCGTCCCGTCCGGTAAAATAATTGCTCAAAAGACACCTGCCGGAATAGGAAATACACATCGCTCCGTGTACAAATGTCTCAATCTCCATCTCCTCCGGTATGTTCTCACGGATTTCTCCGATCTCCCGAATCGAAAGTTCTCTCGCTGTCACGACCCTCGTCGCGCCCTGCTCTTTCCAAAAGCGAAACGTCAGGTAATTCACATTATTGCTCTGGGTACTGATATGGACATCAATCTCCGGACAGATTTCCCGGGCGATCGAAAATACGCCCGGATCGGAAATGATCAGCGCATCTGGCTGAATTTCCTTTAACTCCTGAAAATAACTCCTGACCCCCTCAAGATCTCTGTTGTGGGCAGTGATATTCGCTGTCACGTAAACCTTTTTTCCCCTCGCATGGGCATAGTCAATTCCCTTTTTCATATCCTCTGCCGAAAAATTTTTCGCTTTCGCCCGAAGTCCGTACATTTCCCCGCCGATATAAATCGCATCCGCTCCGTACTCCACCGCAGTCTTAAGAACTTCCAGACTGCTTGCGGGCGCCAGTATCTCAGGTTTTTTCCGTTTCATTCTTCCTCGTCACCTCCATCTGACCGAACTGATCCGGTGCAGCAGAACATCACGCCTTGCGTGGCTTTCTTTCGCACTTTCTGCTGATTGCAACTCCGTCTCCTACTGACAGGCATATCGTCTCAAGCTCCTCCATATGCGTGATCGTATACAAATACTCCCGCATCCGGCTGTGGATCGTCCGGTCTCTTCTCGTCACCGCATAGCGGGATTCAAGGATATCACAGTCATGCAGGATATTATCGGATACGAGCGTTCCGTCCGGTGCCAAAAGTTTCAGCACCTCCGGCAGAAAATTCATGTACTGCCCCTTTGCCGCATCCATAAAGATAAAATCATACTGCTCTCCCGCCGCCGAAAGCTCCGGCAAAACCTGTGCAGCATCGCCTTCTAACAGGCGGATTTTTCCCTCGGGATCATATTTTTCCAGATTTTTCCTCGCCTTGACAAGACGCATCTCCACCTTTTCAACCGTTGTGATCTGTGCCTCTGGCAGACATTCTTTCATAAAAAGCGCCGAGTACCCGATCGCCGTCCCCACCTCAAGGATCCGGAACGGTTCCCCCGGCCGCTTCGTTCCCTCTGTCCGGAGAAGATACCGCAGAAGGTCTCTTGTCCCCCGGCGAATAACAGGCACTTCGTCACGAAGTGCCTCTTTCTCAATCTCACTTATATAAACCGGAACCTCCGGTCTGAGCGTGTCAAAAAATACTTCAATCCTCTCTTCCTTCATCCGCCAGTACCCCTCACGATTTCGTCCAGTATTTCCTTATAAGTCATGCTCGTATTCAACGAATGGCTCCCTGCCGCCACGATGTTTTTCTCACTCAGTGAAAGACGCAGGCGGATATAAAAAGAATACGCATTGGATACGATTCCCTCGCTCTCAAGATTTTTTGCGATCGTAAGCGAGTCCTCTGCCTCCTTGATCTCAAACGTGACGTCCCGGCCGGGAGGCGCCTCTGCCATAACCTCACCAAACACTTCATTGGCAAACGAATACGTCACTTTGCACACCTCAACTGTACCCATTATGACAAGGGCATAGAAGATAAAGTTCAGCACAAAGATCAAAAAACCTCTTATGACAAAAAGTACAGTCGCATTCCCTCTCTCGGCTTTCCCTGCCATGCAGTCCACTCCATTTCTATCTTTTACTCCGTTATCCTTCCATCGTTATACTTCCATAATGATCGGAAGTATCATCGGATTTCTCTTCGTCTTCTTCCACAGGAAATCATTCAAAGAATCTTTGATTTCGGATTTGATCCTTCCCCAATCCGTAATTCCCCTGTCATTCAGCCTGTCCAGTGCAATGTTTACGATCTCAAGGCACTCATCCATGAGGTTCTCGGCTTCTCTGACATACACAAAGCCCCGGGAAACGATATCCGGCCCGGAAAGAATCTGGTTGGAGCCGCGCTCTAGCGTGAGGACGACAACAAGTAGACCATTTTCAGACAGATGCTGTCTGTCACGCAATACGATATTTCCCACATCACCGACTCCGAGACCGTCGACCATGATTCCCTGCGCCTGTACCTCGCCGGCGATCCTCACACTCTCTTCTCCGATCTCAAGCACATTTCCCGATCTCATGATGACTACATTTTCTTTTGGTATCCCCATCTCCTGAGCCAGTTCGCTGTGGCGCAGAAGATGCCGGTATTCCCCATGTACAGGAATCGCATACTTTGGCTTCACAAGCGAATAGATCAGCTTTAACTCCTCCTGACAGGCATGTCCTGACACATGGGCGTCCTGAAAAATAACCTTTGCCCCCTTCATCGAGAGTTCATTGATCACCCTCGATACGCTCTTTTCATTTCCGGGGATCGGGTTAGAGCTAAAGATAACGGTATCGCCCGGTTTGATCGTGATCTTCCGGTGAATGGAAGCTGCGATCCGGGAAAGCGCCGCCATCGATTCGCCTTGACTTCCGGTCGTGATCAGCACGATCTGCTCATCGGTATAATTCTTCATTTCTTCAATATCGATGATAATATTATCCGGCGCCTGTATATAACCAAGCTCAACCGCAGTATTCATGATATTTACCATACTGCGTCCCTCGACGATCACTTTCCGGTTATGCTTATGCGCCGCATTGATGATCTGCTGCACACGGTCAACATTAGACGCAAACGTAGCCACGATGATCCTCTGCTTCTCATTTTCATCAAAAATCGTATCAAATGTTTTTCCGACGGTTTTTTCCGACATGGTAAACCCGGGCTTCAACACATTTGTACTGTCCGCCATAAGCGCCAGAACTCCCTTTTTGCCGAGTTCGCCAAAACGGGCAAGGTCGATGCTGTCGCCAAATACCGGCGTAAAATCCACCTTAAAATCTCCGGTGTGGACGATGACGCCCGCCGGCGTATAGATCGCAAGTGCCGCCGAGTCCGCGATGCTGTGGTTCGTGCGGATAAACTCGATCCGGAAATCCCCGAGATTGATATACTGTCCATAAGAGATAACTTTTCTTCTCACCGTTCCGAGCAGATTATGCTCTTTTAGTTTGTTTTCGATGATCGCCATCGTGAGATTGGTCGCATATACAGGTACATTCAACTCCTTTAACACATAAGGGAGTGCGCCGATATGATCCTCGTGTCCATGTGTGATCACAAATCCTTTTACCTTCTCCCTGTGGTCTCTCAAATATGTGATATCCGGTATCACCAGATCGACTCCCAACATATCATCCTCTGGAAAAGCAAGTCCGCAGTCTACCACGATAATACTGTCATCTGTCTCAAATGCAGTAATGTTCATACCAATCTGCTCAAGCCCACCCAAAGGGATAATGCGAACTTTTTCATTCCCTGTTTTTACTTTTTTACTCAAAATTACACCTCTCTGTTCTGATTTTTTTAAATCCTTTCATTATTTTTGTCATATAAAAATATCGGTATCGTCCAATAACTCCTCAAAATACTTCGATATGATCTTCAGTTCCTCCTCGTCCTCCACGACGTCATAAAGTACATCTTCGCCGCCAGACTTTTCCTCGTTCATGCGCAGGATAAGCGCTTCCGGCTCCCCGGCATCCTCCCCCGCTTCTTCCTCTTCGACCGGGGGCGTATCCGCTACGAGCAGATACTCCCTGCCCGCAATCTCCGCTTTTTCCCACACAAAAAAAGCCTCCTTGCTGCCATCCTCAGCAGTAAGCACAATTTCACCATTTTTTTCCATTGGTTCCTCCATCTGCGTTTTTTACATTCCGAGCGAATCCAAGTATCCCTGTAAAATGAAAACCGCCGCTATCTTATCGACAAAGTTCTTCCGGTTCTCCCGGCGCACCTTCCCTTCCTTCAGAACTTCCATAGCAGATACGGTAGTCAGCCTTTCATCCCACATGACTACTTCCAATCCTGTCCTCTGTTCAAGTTTTTCTTTAAACTCATTTGTCCGTTCCACGCGTTCTCCAAGAGTATTGTCCATATTCTTGGGATAACCTAACACGATCTTCTCCACCTCATACTCCGCGATAAGCTCCTCGAGCCTCGCAAGAGTCTGACGCAATTTGGTCTCACTTTTTCTCTTTATCACTTCAACGGGCTGGGCAGTCAAAAGCAGGCCGTCGCTGACAGCCACTCCTACTGTCACAGAACCGTAATCAAGTCCCATGATACGCATCGGGGCATTTTTCCCTTCTGATTCTTACTATTTCAGGTTGTTCTTTATATAGTCTTCTAAAAAGAGCTCGATGATCTCGTCACGCTCTGCGCGCATGATCAGGCTTCTCGCTCCTTTATGGCTCGTTATATAAGTCGGATCTCCAGACATAAGATACCCTACGATCTGATTCACAGGATTGTATCCTTTCTCCGTAAGTGCTGTGTAAACGGATGCAATGACATCCCTCACGTCAAAATCTTTTTCAACATCTACTTTAAAAAGCTGTGTGTTATTTAATTCCTGCATATCTACGCCATGCTCCTTTCACATATGTCCAGCAGCTAATCGCAATAATCTCCCAAAACAATTATCTTAATTTTAATATAACTAACTTAAATTCGCAACTATTTTTTGAAAATAGTTTTAAAATAGTTTAAAATTTCTCTTAAAGCATCCGGTTTCCAATCTCGAGCGGTACGATCTCATTTTCCGAATAGCCTTTTTCCAAGGCCTCCTTCAATGGCACGCCAAACATGACATACCGCTCATTGTGGCCGACCAGATACTCTTCTTCCTGAATGCGCTGCACTTCTTCAAACAATACATTCTCCGTCCGCCCCGAAAACCACTCCCGGTATTCTTTCTGCAACTTTGCGGCGTCCTCGATAAGCTGTGCACTCCGCCTGTGCCGAATGTCCGGCGCTACCTGCTCTGGCATCTTCGCCGCTTTCGTCCCATTCCGCACACTATAGGGAAATACATGGATATCCGCTAATCGGACTTCCCTCACAAACCGTCTCGTCGTCTCAAATTCCTCTTCAGTCTCCCCCGGAAAACCGGCGATCACATCCGTTGTGATGGCAGGATGCTCATAATAACTCCGGAGCATCTCGCACTTCTCCCGGTACTCCTCCGGCGTATAATGCCGGTTCATCCGCTTTAGCGTCTCCGCACATCCGCTCTGTAACGACAGATGAAAATGCGGGCAGAGTTTACTGACTTTTGACAAGCCCTGTAAAAATTCCTCGCCGATGATACGTGGTTCAAGCGAGCCGAGCCGAATCCTCTCGAGGCCCTCGATTTCCTGCATCCTCTGGAGAAGTTCGACAAGCGGCGCGCCTTTTAATTTTACAAACTGCTTTTCTGACGAACGCTCGACGCCATACGAGGAGAGATGGATTCCCGTAAGGACAACCTCCTTACAGCCCCGTTCCGCGATCCCCCGCACTTCCTCAAAAATCTCCTCCGGCTCCCGGCTCGATAAAACACCGCCGCCCCGCACATACGGAATCGTACAATAGCTGCAGAACTGATTGCAGCCATCCTGTATCTTGATATATTTTCTCGTGCGCCCGGAATCCACAGGAAGCTCCTGCAAAATCTGCCCCTGCGCTGTATCCGGCGTTGTTACCTGTGTCACTGATGACACTGTCATCTGTGACACTATTTTCCCTGTCTTTTGCAGATGCGCAAGTACCTTCTCCGCAATCCCATCTTTGTCTTTATTGGAAAGCGCCAGTTCCACCGCCTCATCCATCTTCTCTTCCCGCTGGCTGCTCTCCACATAGCATCCCACAGCGACGACTAAGCTATCCGGATTTGTTTTTTTTGCCCGGTGTATCATCTTTCTTGATTTGCGGTCGGCGATATTGGTGACCGTACAGGTATTGATCACATACACGTCCGCATCACTTTGAAAATCCGTGACCTCAAAACCATGCCGGATAAAATCCGCTGTCATTTTTTCTGTTTCATAGTAATTTACCTTGCAGCCAAGCGTCAAAAATGCAACTTTCATTCCCATTCCCCGACGCTTTTGTATGTTTTTTTCTCCAAATTATACAATGCGTACTTTCCTTTCTACATTTTGCACAAAAAATCCGTTTAAAATTTTTTCAAGTGGTCAATTTTTTCTATTGACATAATTTAGGTTACATAATAGTATAATAACTGAAAGATGGTTCTGCCATTCTTTCAATACAATCAAAAGGAGGTTATCATTATGAAAACAGTACAGATTTCTTTAAACTCGATCGACAAAGTAAAAGCATTTGTCAATGAAGTAACAAAGTTTGATGCGGAGTTTGATCTGGTTTCCGGAAGATATGTCATCGACGCCAAATCGATCATGGGTATTTTCAGTCTTGATCTTTCCAAAACAATCGACCTGAACATACACAGCGAGAGCAACGTAGATGAAATTCTTGCAAAATTAGATCCATTCATCGTCTAATCGGTAAATTGTTACATCGTCCCGGACATTGAAAGCCGGGACACCTATGGGGTACAAAAGTACGATGTGGGGACTGTCAGTCTGGTTTCAGGAAGCAGTCCTTTTTTCATGCTGTTTTTCTTCTACCGTTCCTGTCAGCACCTCACGCCGGAATTTTCATTCTACAATTGTCTCACATTTTCACGCTGAGGATCTCCCGCTCGGTCACTGCCTTTTCAAACATCTCATCAATTTTCTCCTCCAGATTGCGCTCGGATTTCTCGATCTTATACAAGTCTGGCTTTGTAACCGGGTGCTTTGCAACAAAGGTCGTGCAGCAATCCTCGTACGGAAGAATCGATGTCTCAAACGTATTGATCTTTTCGGCAATATCAATGATATCCTGCTTATCAAATGCGATCACCGGCCGGAATACCGGCATCGTGCAGACCGCATTTGTCGCCACTAAGCTCTGCATCGTCTGGCTCGCCACCTGTCCGACGCTCTCCCCGGTGACTAACGACATGCATTCCGTCTCGCCGGCGATCCGCTCTGCGATCTTCATCATATAGCGGCGCATGATGATCGTCAACTCATCGTGCGGACACTGGTCGTAAATATACATCTGGATATCGGTAAAATTCACGATATGGAGACGGATTTCCCCCGCGTAGTCGCTGACTAACTCCGCCAGATCCACTACTTTCTGTTTTGCTCTCTCACTCGTGTAAGGCGGCGCATGGAAATAAACCGCCTCGATCTTTACTCCTCGTTTCGCCATCATATATCCCGCCACCGGGCTGTCAATTCCGCCTGACAAAAGAAGCATTGCCTTTCCGCTCGTACCTACCGGCATCCCGCCCGGCCCTTTAATGCTGCTCACATACACATAAGCCCTGTGGCGAATCTCGATATTGACCGACACCTCCGGCTTATGCACATTTACTTTCGCATTCGGCATATGGTCAATGATATAAGCGCCCGCCTCCCGGCATATTTCCGGACTGGTGAGCGGATAATTTTTATCGCTTCTTTTGGCAAATACTTTAAATGTAAACGCCTCATCCCCCAGCTCATCCTTCATATGGCTGACAAGCTCGCGGCACACCGTCTCAAATGTCTTGTCCTCTACTAAAACGACCGGACATATGTGGGCGATTCCAAAGCATTTTATAAGCTGCGAAATGACCTCGTCAAAATCATACTCACCTTCTGCCTCAACATAAATGCGCCCATTTTCTTTTTCTACGAGAAAAGAGCCTTCGCATTTTTTCAGTTTTTCGACCACCCTGTCCCTCAGTGCATTTTCAAACAGATACCGGTTCTTTCCTTTGATCCCGATCTCCGAATATTTTATCAAAAAAGCCTTAACCATGATTTCCCTCATTTCCTTATTTTCTTACATAACGCCGCAGCACCGGAAGAAGCTCCTCCATACAGGATACCGCATATTCCAATTCCTCTATCGTGTTCTCCACCGACAAACTGAACCGGATCGTGGACTCCAAAAGCTCTGCTTTTACGCCGATCGCCTTCAACGCCTGACTGATGCCCGGATGATTGGAGGAACATGCCGAACCAGCCGACACAAAGACCCCCTTTTCCTCGAGGGCGTGGAGTAAAACCTCGCTTTTTACCCCCTCCACCGACGTACTGATGATATGGGGGGCAGTCTCCCGCAGGCGTCCCTCCTCATACGCATTGATCTGAATGCCAGACAGTGCCTCCAACATTTGGATGAGCTTGTGCTTGAGCTGATACAGATGCTCTATTTTCTCCTCGTGATCTTCATACATCATATGCGCCGCCAGTCCAAGCCCGGCGATCCCCGGCACATTTTCTGTCCCGGAACGTTTGCCATTCTGCTGTCCGCCGCCATGAATGAGCGGATGCAGTTTGACCCCGTCGGCTACATACAAAAATCCAGTTCCTTTCGGCCCGTGGATTTTATGTCCGCTCGCGGATAATAAGTCCGCATGCAATTTCTTCGGATGAACTTTCATTTTTCCATAAGCTTGGATCGCATCGACGTGAAATAAAATATCCTTCCGGTACTCCTTAATGACCTTGCCAAGTCCCTCTATATCAAGGACTGCACCGACTTCATTATTTACCATCATGACAGATACGAGTACGGTATCCTCCCTAAGCGCTTTTTTCAATTCCTCGGGATCAACGTGTCCCATCGGGTCAACCGGCAGATACGTGACCTCATAGCCAAAAAATTCCTCCAGATATAAAACAGGTTCATAAACAGCGGCATGTTCAAAACAAGTGAGGATGATATGCTTTCCCTTGCGCCTGTTTGCCATCGCCCCACCGAGCAATGCCATATTATTGCTCTCGGTGCCGCCAGAGGTAAATATGATATTATTTCTGTTACATTTGAGCGTGGCGGCGATCCGCTCAGCCGCCTCCCTGATATACCGCTCGGCGGTAACTCCCTTTTTATGAAGTGAGGAGGGATTCCCAAAATCCACACACATCACCTTCTGAACCAGTTCTCCAACCTCGTCAAATGTTCTCGTTGTCGCTGCATTATCCAGATATGCTTCCATCTTTCATCCATCCATTCATCCGTCTCGATCCGTTCCCTGTCCCTCGATCTGAAACATAAGCACAGAAAGCAGAGTAAGTCCCGCTGTCTCCGTGCGGAGGATCCGTCGGCCGAGAGAAACCGGACAGGCGCCCTGTTCCATCGCCTGTTCAACCTCGCCCCGCTCAAATCCGCCCTCTGGGCCGATAAAAACCCCGATCGAGTTTCCTTTGCATGCCTGTGCCACCCGCTCGAATGTCTCCGGCATGTCCTCATACAGTTCATACGGAATCAGCCGGTATTCCAACTGCTTCGCATACGCTAGCGCTTCCGGAAATGACTGTACCGGATGAACCTCCGGTATGATTCCCCTTCCGCTCTGTTTCGCCGCCGCCTGCGCGATCGTCTGCCACCTCTGCTGTTTTTTCGCAGCCTTCTTCTCATCTAGCCGGACGACCGCTCTTCTCGTCCTCACCGGCACAATTTCGGAGACCCCTAATTCGACCGCTTTTTGTATGATCCATTCCATCTTATCCGCTTTGGGAAGCGCCTGAAATAAAACGAGCTTCACCGGAAGCTCCGTCTTGACCGCTTCTTTTCTCTCAATCTCAAGCAGGATGCGTTCGGCCTGAACGTCTCTTATTATACAATAATAATCCATCCCCTGTCCACCGGAAATCACTACTTTTTCTCCGGGTGACATACGCAGTACATTCCGGATGTGGTTTACATCGTCCCCGGTGATCTCTGCCTGATCCTCCCATATCTGTTCGACCGGAACAAAAAATCGATACACCTTCTCGGCCTCCTCTCCGCCTCTGCTTTTTCACTTATCGCACTACAATAAGCACAAGCATTATAATACAATGCCTGTGCTTAGTTTATTCGATCTTTTTGTTTTTGCACATGCTTTCTGTGCATTTGCTCAGCTCTGCTAAAATTATTTGAGGACACCACTGCTAGAGTAAAGCGATTTTCCGGCGTTACTCGATATCTGGTTCGAAGCAAGGTTATATAAACCGGTCGCTCTCTGGGCGATACTGGAAATATAACTTGAGTTCCCCTGCATCATCGATTTGATATCGGTCAGGTTCGCCGCCTTAAATTTATCCTCATCAACGGAAAGCTTTCCGTCTGTCCCGATCGTGATCCCGAGTTTATTCAACTGTTTTTCACGAACCGATGCAGAATCCGTCATCCACTTAACACTCTGGGAAATGCTCGCAAGGTCTGCCTTTCCGGAACTGTCGATAACCGAATTGAAACTGTCTGCCACTTTTTTCACAGCATCATACAGTTCTTCCTTCGTACTCTCATCAAAATCCATGCCTGCCAGACTTTTTGCATTCGTCTCAAGGCTTTTGGCTGTACTTTTCACACTAGAAAGCTGCTCATTTGCCTTTGAAACCTGAAGTGCATTCGTCTTCTCACTCTCTACCTTATCACGTATGTTCGTGAACTGGTTCGCTGTCGTCGTCTTTTTCGTATCGGATTCGCCCTCAACTTTTTCATAATAAGACCGGAGCATCTTCGTATATACACCACTCCGCATCAGCGCCAAATCGCCAAAATTAGAAGAGGAGAAAAAACTTCCCGTTCCATAAGAATTGGAACTTCCAAAAAGAGCATCTGCTAACGTACTGTTTATCATATCCTTCGACTCCTTTCTGCTAAAACAACTTGGACATCCGTCACAGGCATTTGCCATGTTCCGGAACAAATCCGTCCGCCGGCAGCATCCATGCTGCCATTTCTATATTATCTATCGTCCATTATAACATAAAACTAAAGTCTTTTCCATATACTTTTTTCATTCCTTTTACAACTGCCTCGCGCTCGCTGTAGTGATGCTTGACTCCATTGATCTCCTGATACTCCTCATGCCCCTTTCCAAGAAGGATGATCATATCCCCTTTTTCGGCATGTTCAAGCGCATACGCCACCGCTTCCTCCCTGTCTGGGATGACCACATAATTCCCATCGCTCTTTGCCATCCCGACCTTGATATCCTCTATGATATCCATAACGTCCTCACGCCTCGGGTTGTCACTCGTGATGATGGCAAGCTCTGACATTTTCCCGATCACTTCCCCCATCTCATATCTTCTGACTTTACTGCGGTTTCCGCCACAGCCAAATATACTCACGATCCTGTGTGGATTATATTCTCTAAGTGTAGAAAGAACACTCTCCGAACTCACGCCATTGTGGGCAAAATCGATCAGCACCGCAAACTCATCCGATACCGGCATCACCTCCACACGTCCGCGCACCTGTACATGCTCCAGCGCATGCAGGATGACCTCCTGCGGCATCCCAAGCGCCACTCCGGTACAAGCTGCGCAAAGGGCATTGTAGACGTTAAAGCGTCCCGGCAGGCCCACGATGATCTGTCCATTGAGAACCCCCTCTGCCTGAAATTCCATCGACAGTTCGCCGCCCTTTGTCACATGGCGGATCTCCCGCGCCATAAGCTCGGCTTCTTCTCCCTCTTCTTTTGCAGAAAATGTCATGATCTGGCATGTTGCATTCTTTACGATCTCCTCATAATGCTCATCGTCCCGGTTCAAAATCCCTGTCCGGCACCGGCGGAACAACTCCGCCTTGCAGGAAAGATACTCTTCAAAATCCGCATGTTCGCCCGGCCCGATGTGATCCGGTGAGAGATTGGTAAATACGCCATAGTCAAATTTGATCCCGGCGACACGATCCATTTTAATCCCCTGTGAGGAAACCTCCATCACCATGTACTCGCATCCTTCCTCGACCATCATCGAAAAAAGCTTCTGGAGTTCGTAAGATTCCGGCGTAGTGTGTTCGGTCGGAACTGCCTTTCCATTCATAAATGCGCCTACCGTCCCGATGATCCCACAGCGTTTTCCCGATTTTTCAATGATATCCCGCACCATATGCTCGGTCGTGGATTTTCCCTTTGTCCCGGTGATCCCCACGGTGATCATCTTCTTTGCCGGATAGTCAAAATAGGCAGCCGACATAAGGCTCAGTGCTTTTCTCGCATTTTTTACTTTGAGGACTGTGACGTCCTTATTTTCGATCGCTGTATCTTTTTCCAACACAACGACGCCCGCCCCGGCTTCGATCGCACCCGGTATAAATTTATGTCCGTCCACAACCGTTCCCTCGATCGCTACAAACATCACATTTTCCTTTACTTTCCGGGAATCATAGGCAATATCTGCAACTTCTTTGTCGAGCGTTCCCTGCAAAAGTTCATACTCCGTATCGGCAATCAATTTTTCTAGTATCACAGTATCCCTCCCATCTACATAAAAAATCTGTCATTTAATATACGTGTCTTTAAAAATTTATATGACTTTTTGGAAAGATTTCTCTTCATTCTCTTCTTTTCTTTGGTGCGGTTGATATACTTAGAGGTCATGGCAGCTTTCGCTTTTGTCTTTGACGCCGAAAATGTCATGATCCGCTTAGCGCCTGATTTTCTGCTCCATTTGTTCCACTGCGTCAGCACCTTCCCACTGGCATCTGTCCCATTTGGGTTTCCGGTATATAAAAAGTTTTTCATATACTGGCGCATGACACTGGAGAGATCCTCGCGCCCTTTTAAGTTGGATTTGCGGTAAACAGTATGGCTCGTATTTTTCTCGCCTTTTTTGTATCTTCCAAGAAGAAAGTCAACGTCCATTCCGTGGATCGCTCCGACATATTTTGCATAGTCCGCACTCACCACACTTTTACTCTCGCCCCACTGAAAACGGTAGGCATACATGTCAGAATGGTACGGATCCTGCGCAACCTTCATTGCCAGTTTTTCCAGATAAAAGGACGACTGGAGTTTACTTCCATATTCCTTCGCTTTTTTCAAAAGATTATAAAACTGTTTTTTGCTTTTAAAAGTCTTCGGACTCTTCGTCAAAATCCTCTGCATCGTGTTGTAGGATACATTGGCAAACTCTGAATTATTGGAGGCGATCATCAGCGGAACCCGGTTGTAACCGCCCCATTCCAGACAGTCGAAGCCTTCCTTCGGGATTACGGTGCCATCGGTAAAGCACTGTGGGAAAGTGGTAAGCCGGAGTCCCACGTTTCCTGCCATTTTTTTGATTTCGCTATCGGTAAGGCTGTATAACAGTTTGTTCAGCTTCTTTTTGCTAAGGCCTTTTACATATTTTAATGCTTTCTTCTTTTTCGCAAAGCGTCCTCTCCGGACGAGAACCGTTGCCAGTTTTTCATTCGACCATTTTCTTCCCTCGCTCACGGAACAGGTTGTCATCCCCCCGCTAAAGCTGATCACTTTATGAAACAAACCGCTCATGATCGGTGAGATCATACAGTTTAAGCTGTCCCTTGCCCCTGCTGAAAATCCGGAAAGCGTAACATTTCCATTGTCTCCGCCGAACGCAGCGATATTATCCCTGACCCACTCGAGGGCAAGCTTGATATCGAGCATAGCAAAATTTCCGCTGTCCGTCAGTTTATTTCCGGTACGCAGTCCGCGGGAATTGAACCACCCAAAAGCTCCCTGCCGGAACTCTACCGATACGACGATAACCTTTGTCTCCTCTACAAAAGTACTGAAATTCCGGTTGGCGCTGCCGCCCACATTTCCCCCGCCATGCAAAAAAACCATGACCGGAAGATTTTCTACATCGCCTTTTTCCGCCGGTTTATATACATTGACAAACAGGCAGTTGTCTCCCTTTCCCGTTTTACTCTTCTTGCAGGATTTTGTGTTAAACCACAGATCAGGGGCAGTAGGAGCTTTCCATCTCTCTGTCTTCCCATATGGCACCCCGAGCCACATATAAGCTTTCGTTGTCTTCTTTCCCTCGATTTTTCCATACTGCGTCATAACGATGCGTGGATTTTCCACTGTCTCACTCTCTGTCACCGCCTGACTGGTCACAGCCTGACCCGTAACCGCCTGACCGGTCACTGGCTGTCCGGATACGACCTGACCGGATACTGCTGCCGGCTCGTCCGAGGGCTTCTCCGGGTTCGTTTCCTTTTTATCTGCTGTATGAAAAAGGCTGTATTCTATGTTTGTAGTATGACTTTTCCCGCCCTGTACCGCAGACACCTGTAACACCGACGCATCCGCAACCTCCGAGTCTCCCCTGAAAAGTCCGGATAAAATTGCTACTGATAACACAAACAGCACCATCATATATTTTAAAATTATCTTCTTTTTCTTCTGCATGATTTGTCATTCCCCTGTCAATTTTAAGTATTTCAGCGCATTGGCGATTCCATCCTCCATAACCGGATCGGTTACATGATCCACCTTGTCAAACAGGATTGGGTTCCCTCCGCCCATCGCCACAGAATATCCTGCGCACTGTAACATAGAAAGATCGTTGGAGCTGTCACCAAAAGCAACCGACCGGCTCACATCAACGCCAAGTTTGTCACACACATAGCGGATTCCCGTTGCTTTGGAAATCCCCCGCGGCACGACCTCATAAAAGGTCGGATCCCTGAGTATAAACTCAAACTGCTCCTCGTATTTTTTGCGAAAGCTTTCCATGTCCGAACTTCCGTCAAACCAGAGCGCCATCTTGTCAAAGGAAAATTCCTCCTCCCAATAGCACTGGGTTCTCGCTGTAAAACTTCGGTTTTCCGCCATGAAGTTCCCATTTTCCGTAAATATGCTTTTGACGACCGGCATCCAGTAGTCATGGCGAAACGCCGAACAGTCCCGTCCCTCAAGCACTCCGTCGATATGGTAGGTCTGCAGATCCTCAACGATCTGCCTCTGAAGATCCGGCGCAAGCTCGTGATGAAATACTTCTTTTCCCTCGATTTCCACATACGTTCCGCACCCGCCGACGATTCCATCAAAGCCAAGTTCAATGATGTCTTCCGGTATGATCGCCCGGCATCTCCCGGAACAAATAAAAAGCAGATGTCCGTTTTCTTTTACTTTCTTCAATGCCTGTTTTGCACTTTCCGGAACAAAATCTTTTTCTTCATCGATCAGTGTCCCATCAATATCAAAAAACAGAATGTGCTTCTCCATGACGTGTGTTTCCTTTCCGTTTACCGTTTCTCAATCCCTTTGTATTCTTTATGATCGCCAACATACTTATAGGCAGGCCGGATGATCTTTCCGTCATTCACCAGCTCCTCCAGTCTGTGGGCGCACCATCCGGATATCCGGGCAATCGCAAAGATCGGTGTAAAAAGTTCCCTCGGAATACCAAGCATAGTATATACAAAACCACTGTAAAAGTCAACGTTTGCGCACACCGGCTTATAGCGTCTTCTCTTTTTCATAATAAGCCTTGCCGCCACCTTTTCAACCGTTTCATAGAGCTTAAATTCATCCTCAAGCCCCTTTGCCACGGAAAGTTTTTTGGCATATTTTTTCAGGATCACTTCTCTTGGATCGGACTCGGTGTATACCGCATGCCCCATGCCATAGATGAGGCCGCTCTGGTCAAATGCCTCTTTATTTAATATCTTCGTGAGATAGGCTGCGATCTGCTGCTTATCGCTCCAGTCCGGGCAGTGTTCCTTGATATCATCAAACATCTGGAGTACCTTTAGATTTGCTCCTCCATGACGCGGCCCTTTCAGGGATGCGATCGAGGCGGATATCGCCGAATACGTATCTGTCCCGGATGACGTGACAACATGGTTCGTAAAGGTGGAATTATTTCCCCCGCCATGCTCAGCATGCAGGATCAGCGCAATGTCAAGCACTTTTGCCTCAAGCTCCGTAAATACCCCGTCCGGACGTATCATCTGGAGAATATTTTCTGCGATCGACAAGTTCTTTTCCGGCATCCGGATCACAAGGGCATCGTCGTATTCAAAATGACGGTACGCATGATAGGCATAGACTGCGATCATCGGAATCTTGGCGATCAGCTGCAGCGACTGCCTGAGAACATTCGGCACGGAAATATCGTCCGGATTGTCATCATAAGAATAGAGCGTAAGCACACTTTTCTGGAGTGCATTCATGATGTTTCCACTCGGCGCTTTCATGATCACATCGCGGACAAACTGAGCCGACACTTCCTGCAAGTCGGAAAGAACCCAAAGGAAATTTTTAAACTGCGCCCGATTGGGCAGTTCCCCGAACAAAAGAAGATACGTCACCTCCTCAAAGGCATATCTTCTGTTCTGATACCCCTTCACCAGCTCCTGTACATCGTACCCCTGATAATACAATTTTCCCGGCGCCGGAATCTTTTGCCCGTCCTTTCGCTCATAAGCGACTACATCCGCAATTTCCGTGAGTCCTGTAAGTACACCTTTTCCGTTGGAGTCCCTCAGCCCTCTTTTTACATCATACTCCACATACATGTCCAAATTTATGGCACCGGAAAGCATACAATAATTTACCAAATCCTCAAACTTTGTATTTAATTCATCATTTAAGCGCATCATTGATTTATTATCCATTTTTATCCTCCGTGGTTACTGGTTTTTTTGGCAGACCAAAAGAATTTCTTTTGCCTGCACATCCGTAGCTTTATATTTTTTTCTCCAATCAGCTGCATTTACATACTGAGCCTCTACAACAGAAAAGCCTGCTTTTTTACACATAGCCACAATCTCTTCCATTGTAAATCTTCTGTCTCTGACAATAAGTTCGACTGGCAATTCAAACCCCTTCGTAAACTGTTCTTTACGGTATACCAGATGGGTCTCCGTATCGATCATATAAAAATCAGGATTGAATACATTTCCTGTCTCTTCCATCGTATTTGAGGCAGAGAGGTTTAGTAATTTATCAGCCTCTTTTTCAAAAGTAAATGTATTTACTGCATTTGCTAGCGTAGATTCATAATTCATAACAGAAAAAATCGCATATCCATCTGTTTGTAGTAATTGATATGCTGTTTCTATTATTTTATAATTCTCAGCCTCAACAGCAAAAGAACCAACAACATCATATAAACAAAGCACGACCGAAGCCAAACGATCATTTCGATAAGTTCTGCAATCTTCCTCAAACACAGAAATATTTTCCAGACCTTTCGACTCGATTTTCGCTTTCGCCGCATTTACATTTTTTAAAATATAATCAATTCCTAAAACCTCTATTCCTCTCTGAGCCAGTTCAAGCGAATGCCGCCCCGTGCCACAGCCCAGATCGTATACGAAATCCGTTGGTGACAAGTGTGTCTTTTCCATGATAAAATCAATCTCCGCAGAAGTATGTTTCATCCATTTCTGTCTTGTTTCTTCCAAATCCATACGCGCATATGCCTGTCGGACAACAGAATCGGATGTAGCTACCATATTTTCGATTTCTTCATTGGAAAGAGAAATCTGCTCCTGATCTTTAAATGTAAATGCAAACCATTCCCATCCATCATCAATATCACCCAGACACCACGGAATATCGTTTTGTGTTACATTTTGCAGCATTTCCTCCGTATCTCCGTGATCGACAAAAAACTCTGTATTCACGATCGATGTATCATCCGTTATTTGAAATACCGTTTTATCTGTGATAAATGGGACATTTTTTCGTCCTATACTTTTCAACTTAATAGCATTTTTTCGTATTCTGACAGGCTTCGCTCTTCTCCGGGTAGCCTTTTCCAATGCACGCACCGCATATGGGTTGGCACTTACGATTCCCCATGCATAATGGTTCGACAACCCCCAGATGGAAAATAAAATGTTCTTTGCAATACCGTGATGCCGATAATTCTTATGAACAACTAACTGTGTCACCCATGTCACAATGCCATAATTATTCTCTTTGCGGCTAAAGGCAATCGCATATCCAATCAATGTCTCTTCCTTCATCGCATAATAAATCGTAACATCATCATTCTCAAGCCATTCACAAATCTTATCCGCAGACAATCTAATATTTTCATTGGGACGAACTCCATTTCTTCCCCATATCCCATAATGATTTGAATATAATTCTGCACATTTCGATAAAAATTCTTTATTAACAGTTGCAAAACGACCCGGAATACGATTATATTCAATATTTTCCAACATTTCCTGCTTTTCCTTTCCCAAATAACCGACTGAGCTTTTGCATAAGTTATGCTTTTAAAGTTTAACACAAAAAAAGCAAATACACAAATTTTTTTCTAAAGTGAAACTAAAACTTCCGGATCTGCTCCGATTCATCATCGCTCTTTGTAATTTCCCGAATCTGCACATAATATCCATTATTTTCATTCACGGATACATACACTCTTTCTCCCACCTGATGCTTAAAGAGTGCCTTTCCCATTGGTGACTCAATACTGATCATACGGTTTGCCGCATCACTTCTCACCGTCGTCACAAGCTTGTATTCCTCCTCGCAGTCGTCCTCCTCTATGTAAATCTTCACTGTGTCATTTAAGCCCGCCTCCGAATCGACAGAATCATCCTCTACGATCTGCGCAGTCTTGATCATCCGTTCCAGATACCGAATCCGGCTCTCATTTTCATTTTTGAATTTCTTCGCCGCCTTGTATTCAAAATTTTCACTCAGGTCTCCGTGCGCTCTTGCCTCTTTCACATCCTCAAGTGCCTCCTTGCGCACAACGAGCTTCCGATGCTCAATCTCCTGTTCCATTTTCTCAATGTCCTTTTTTGTCAGTCTGTCATACATGATGGTTCCGCCTTTCTACTGGTTTTATATAAATTTCTGATAACCCGGTACTCCGATGGGTTGATTTTTTTCCACCTTTTCCAGTTCTTCCATTTTTCTCTGATTTTCTTCCACATACTTTCCCCCATAAGAGATTACTCTGTCTCTACAATATCATAATCCTGCCAGCACTCTTCCTGCCATCCCTTAGAATCCTTTCCATGATAAATCTTAAACTCATCTGATACTTGCCCAAAAACATTTCTCTGTCCATTTTTCACCTCTGGAGCATCCCCTTCAAATGTCACCTTTTTCAGATTTTTACATCCCCAGAAAATCGTTCCATACACTTTCTCCACATTTGGGGGAATCACAATCTCCTCAAGGTTCATACAAGTCCGGAACGATTTCTGATCAATATACTCTAAAGATTCAGGMAGGATCACTTCGTCTGCMTGTATATTCTCTAAACACACATACCKGAGTTTTGTAAATCCTGAAAGATCTAGTTCTCCCGTTATGTCAGCATAACTGGAGAGATCCAGAAGTGTAAGGTGATAAACTCCATCCTCTTCTTCCCATTTTTCTGTCGGATCATCTGATTTTGGTCGCCCACTTTTAGAATAAATCTCTCCTAAAAATGCTTGTTCCTTTTCGGAGTATACATCCTCTTTATCATCTTGGAGATCGTGGATTTTAAATTCGCCGTGCCATTCAAAAGTATCCCGATCTACCCTTTTACAGAACTTCCCTAACAAAGAAAATTTGTCATGTATTTCATCCACATCCCAAGTCACCTCATAGCGATATTCTCCATTCGTTTCATCCATATAAATATCTACAAGAAAATTATCTTCATCATAGGTATAATTTACAACAACAGGATGCTGCTGCTTTAGTGTCTCTAACTCTTGTCTCAGTTCATCCTTTAACTTCCTTTTTAGAGCATTGGCTTCCCAACGGAATAAGACCACACTTTTCTCACTCTCAACATATCCACCCGACATTGATATTTCAAAACTAATATCCGGTAGCCATCCCCACCAATCAATTCGTTTAATGGTAAACAATACATGTTCATCGTACTTTTCACTGAAATAATCCGCATCTGATTCAAACATATATACTGAATAGAACAACATATGATATATTACTAATAACACCACAATCACTGGCAGGCCTATTTTTAATATCTTCTTGATACGATCTTTAACACTCATTTCACTTTAATCCTCCTGATTTTAGTAAATCCCGAGTAATACTTCTTTCCTCCTATGATCTTATACGCCCGTGCCTTAATATAATAGCAACTGTTCTTTTTCAGTCCTCGCAAAGTGATCTGGTTTTTCTTCCACCCTTTCAGGTTTTTCCGCTTGAATTTTCCTTTCTTTCCTTTCCGATAAAGCACTTCATAACCAGACACTTTCTTATCCTTTTTTATGGTGATCCTTAAAACCTGTTTTTTCAATTTACACTTTTTGATCTTTGGTTTATTTACACGAACCTTTTTTCCATGAACATTCCCACTATCCCCAGATATCTCTTCCTGATGGATGGTCGGCATATCATCTGAAGGAAGCGGGGATACCGACTCTGTACTTCCATTTTCCTCTGATACTGGTGGCATTCCAGAGTTTCCCGGTTCGGACGAACCTTCGGGCAAAGGAGAAGGCTTTCCCGTTTCAGAAGGAAGCACTGCTATATCGCCAATGGACACAAGCCTATACTTTGACCAGTATTCCTCTGTCCATCCGCTATATGTCGGGTCATAATAAATAGCAAACTCCTCCGGCACATTATAAAAAACATCCTTTCCCAACAAACCCGGAGCAATTCCCCGAAATGTCACTTTGGCAAGCGATGTACAGCCTGCAAATGCATGATTTCCGAGTACCTCAAGTCCTTTCCCAAAAGTTATCTCCGTTATACTTTTACAATGTGTAAACGCTTCATCCTGTATCTCTTCCAAACCATCCGGGAAATCAATATGTTTCAATTTTTCACAGTTATAAAAAACCGTTTTTCCAATACGCTTTAGCTCTGACGGAAGTTTGACCTCAGTCAGTTCCTTGCAGTTCATAAAAGTATTGTCAGACAATTCCTTTAAATGCTCTGGCAAAGTAATTCCTCTAATCTTTGTTCCTGCAAAATTAGCAGACTCCATGTTAGAAAAATCGGATAAATCTAAGATTCCTTCTACCTCATATCCGGAAAGATCTATTTCTTTGACATGGTACTCCCCTTCCCTGACTTCCCACAAAATCTCCGGTATCCTTCCCGGTCGGTCGAAATCCCATTTTAATATTTCCTTATTTTCTGAAAGGACAGCAAACTTCTCTAACTCCACGCACTCATTTTCACAGAAAGCCTCACGCCCTGCATTTATGTACTGTCGCTCATAATATACCTCACTTCCCTTTTGGGAAGCAATCTCTTTACAGGCTGCTTCGATATCTTCCACCACAAGGCAGTTATTCCGACAATCCAGATACAACAGCTTATCATTCCCTCCTAAAATCAGAGTCTCCAATTCCCCGCCAAAGCAGCTTAACTGTTCCAAGGTACTGCATCCGGAGACATCTATCGACGTAAATTTATTTCCACCGCAGACCACTTCTCGGACATATTTCAGATCAGACAGCACCAACTCCCCGGAGAGTCCCTTCCTAGCTATGTCAATCCGATTGATATAATTTGTCCCTCCTACTGTTTTCCATTGGATTCCGCTCCATGTGGACATATCATCCGGATCCCAGCCGGTCATTTTTTCATTTTCCCCATAAGAAAGAAATTCTTTGACAAAGGCAGTGTCCGCAGAACTAAATTCTGCATTCTCATCATATCTTTGATATTTATAAGACGGATTATTTCCCTTTTCTTTCAAAGCGGCAATAACAGTCAGCAGTTCTTCGTCTGTGTCCGTATCAAGATAGTTCCCTGTACAGTTAAAGCGTGTAAGAAAATCGTAACTGCCCCAGTAAATATTCTTCAATTCGTTGTCACTTACATTGACCGTCTCCAGCTTATTCAGATCCCTCAGATCAATACTAGTAATCGCATTATCACACAAGACTAATTCTCTCAATGATTTGCACCCATCTAATTTTATCTCTTCAAATCCTGTATAAATGCATTTCAGGGATTCCAATTTACCCAGACCGCTCAGATCTAAAATCCCGCCTAGGCAGACTGATGGCAGGGCGATTGATGTTATATCCCCATCCATGATCTCTACTCCTTTCCATGTAGAGCTATCGTCAATATCCCAGCCAAGGATTTCATAAACCGGCACCTTGATAACCTCTCCATCCTCACTATAGACATCCCTTTCCTCCAATAACACTTTTCTAAAAACAGCTATGTCATCAGAAAGTTGGTTATCGGTAAGATCGTTATCTGCATTTGCAGATGATAAATATTGGGAAGCTGTGCTTTTTGTTAAAGTTTCATGATTTAACCCGCTTGTATCAAACCCACCATTTATCAACGCCGCATAGTAATTGTCTATATTGTGTGTGTCAAATATGTAATTATCAAACAATTCCGAACCGTTAAGAAAATACCGTGCTATTGTACTTAATTTATCTTTTCCTAATGATCTTACCTGCACTACTTCCGCCCTTGCCACAGGCATCTCTGCAGCCACACTCTCAAAAAGTACAACAAAAATAAGCACAAATACAAAACATATTCTCGTTTTTCTATATCCTCTTTTCCTCTTCATATCCCTTCTCCTCCTCTATTTCCGCGATTTTGTTATTAGAAAATTCTTCCATTTTTAGTATAACACACATTTCCCAGCGATACCACCTTTTTTGACAGACAACCATAATCTGAGACTAACGACCAAAACTAAACTTAATTTTTGTCCAAGCAGTAATTCCCATTGATTATTCACCCTCATTATGCTAAGATGAACGCATAGAGCATACGTGCGATCAGCACATTGCCGTAAATAGGAGGTACCGCTATGATTCTTTGCATTGCTTCTACTCCATGCAAGGTTTGAGGACACCGCATGGAGGATTGTTTTGTCCTCGGACTTTGCATTTTTGATAAAGTAAAATCTCAAAGGAGCGAAGTCAATTATGAAATATTATCTTTTACTTTGGAGTACACAGTCTCTTTCCGCACTCGGCAGCGGCATGACAGGTTATGCACTGGTGCTTTGGCTTTATCTGAAAAATGGTTCTGCGCTTGAAACCGCACTTTTGTCGGTATGCTCGTATGCGCCTTATGTGATCATGAGCATATTTGCGGGCGCGTTGAGCGACAGATGGGACAAAAAGCATACGATGTTAGTCTGCGATCTGATTGCGGCATTAAGTACTATGGGGGCATTTGTTCTCATAAAAACCGATTCCCTCTGTGCATGGCATTTATATCTCTTGAATGCACTGAACGGACTTATGAACACCATTCAACAGCCTGCCGGTGAAGTAGCCGCAACTCTTTTGATCCCAAAAGAGCATTATCAGAAAACCAGTGGACTGCGTTCATTTTCACAGTCGTTAAATTCCATTCTCACGCCGGTATTTGCGACAGCTTTGTTTGCTTTTGGGGGAATGGATTCCGTGATTGCGGCTGATCTGGTTACATTTTTGATCGCATTTTTTACATTATTGGTTTTTATAAAAATTCCTCATGTAAATGCTTCAGAAAATGAACCAGAAAGCGTGCTTCAAGCGGCTAGACATGGGCTTTCATGGCTCAGGCACAATCCGCTGATCCTAGAATTGATCTTGTTTCTTGCCTGTATCAATCTGATCGCCTCTGTGTATGACGCCGCACTGCCCGCTATGATCTTGTCAAAGACAGGCAATAACGAAACCATTCTCGGTATCGTCAATACGTGTGTAGGCGTTGCCGCACTGGCAGGAAGTATGCTCGTTACGTTTATGCCGGCGCCAAAAAACCGGATCAAAGCGATCTGCTTTACCTTATTTCTTTCCATGAGTACAGAAAACTTTTTGCTTGCTTTTGGGAAAACATCGCTGATCTGGTGTGTCGGAGCGGTTCTTGGCTGGCTGTTCATCCCGTTGATGAATGCAAATATGGACGTTATTTTCCGAACTTCCATACCGCTTGAGATTCAGGGACGGGTTTACTCCTGCCGGAATACATTGCAGTTTTTCACGATCCCTGTCGGTTTTCTGATGGGCGGGATTCTGGTTGATAAAGTTTTTGAACCGTTGATGGCGGCATATCCGGCGAATGGCATGGCATCGCTGTTTTTTGGCACCGGGAAAGGTTCCGGCGCTGCTATGCTGTTTTTTGCGATCGGAATCGCCGGTGTTCTGATATGCCTGATCTTTAGTGCAAGGCTGCGAAGGTATAAATGGAACGAATGATGCGTTATAAAGGAGTCCACTATGGAAACAGGTGTATATCAGGCAGAAAAAAAAGACGGAACCCGGTACTATCGGAGTTCCATCACCTACAAAAATAAACATATCAGCCTCGGCAGTTTTAGCTCCGAGGCTGATGCTGGTTACGCCTACCGTATGGCAGACAGCATTTTGCACGATACCTCCCATACGTTAGAATCTTTTGACAAAACGCTTTCTTTCAAAAAATGGGTCACGCTGATCAATTTCCGCGACAATGGCATCTATATCAAGACGCCGATCTATCTGTGCCAAAACTATTTCCGGTATTATTTTTCCCCGGATGACTATTACATTTTTGACATCGACGACCTTTTTTATTTTTCCACCCACTCCATCATGCGGCGGGGCGGACACCTTTTTGTGAGTGATTATGGAATGCAGATCAATATCCTGTCACGCTATGGCATAAAAAATTACGCTGTATCCGGACGTGATTTTCTTTTTGTCAATGGAAACAAGCGGGATTTCCGCTACGAAAATATTGAGATCATCAACCGCTATCAGGGCGTACAAAAAAAACAATTCCGTGGAAAAACGATCTATGAGACGCGGATCCATCTCAATGGCGATCTCCTCGTAGGGCGTTACCAGACAGAGACAGAAGCCGCCATCGCCTACAATAAGGCCGCCTCTGAATTGATCAAAAAAGGATATGAAAAAAATTATCCGGTCAATTATCTGGAGGAACTCTCCACCACAGAATATAAAGAGTATTTTAAGAAAATAAAAGTCTCCAAGTCCATTCGGAAACTTGAAGAAAATAAGTCTTTTACAACGTCCCCAAAAAATACAAAATAAGATAGATGATAATAATAGCCCCGTTTAAGACCGAGCCAACCGTCGGGGTCGTCATATAAATATCCTCCCGCCGGAAACACCGCAGCGCAAATATAAATCCCAGAGCGGAAAGAATCAGATTCAGGATTCCAAAATAACCATAAAGAATGCCTCCATTTCCCTTTTCCGTCCCTGAGCATATAAAAAGAGCGATCATCGAAACAAGGGAAACAATCGCTATGATCATCGAAAGAATACCGATAAACGGATGTTTTTTATCCGTAAACTGAATCTTATGCCTCTTACCAATGCGTATCTTCACTCTTTTCCTCTCTTTCCTAACCGGAGAATCCATCGGCAGCTCCCATAACAGATATATCCGGCTGCCACCCCTAACGTATTTAAAAACAGATCATCTACATCAAAACATCCCACTTTGGACACTAACTGCACCGTCTCAACTGCCAGACTGAACAAAAAGCCAAGCGATACAACGCAGAAAAAATCAAGTACTGCTCTTCGCCGTTTTTTCTCGAAAACAGGGACTAAAAATCCAAAGGGCATAAATACAACCACATTTCCCACAACATTGATCAGAAAATAATCAAATCCCACGACATCCCGATATCTGATATACCGGGACAATTCGTGGAACAATTTTAAATTGTACTGATACTCTGTATACTGCGTGGTACGTCCATATTCTTCACTGAAAAACAGGAAATAAATGAGCAATATCATATAACCGACAAAAGCCAGTGCCAGTATATTGCGAATGAGCTTTTTCACTGCACTCCCTCCAAAGAATGGTTTATTGGCGTATGCTGATTCCTAAATATTCCATCTTCTTCAGTATCTTTTCCATAACGGTAGTTACGTCCTTGTCCTCAAGCGTCCGGTCGGATGCCCGGAACCGGATCGAGTAGGCAAGGGATTTTTCATCCTGTCCCAACTGCTCTCCTTCATATACGTCAAACAACTGATAACTTTCCAGAAGCTTCCCGCCATTTTTGCGTATGACCTCTTCCACCTGACCAGCCAGCACATTTTTCTTCATCACAAGAGAAATATCTCTCGTAACCGCAGGGAATTTAGCTACCCCTTTATATTTTACATCAAAGTCCGCCAGTTCGGCAAGCATTTTTACATCCAATACTGCCACGTATGCTTTTGTTCCGATTTCGTAATGATCAAGCACCTCCGGATGCACCTCGCCTAAAAATCCGACCGTCTGCCCGCCAATGACGACATCTGCCTTGCGCCCCGGATGGAGATAAGGCCTGTCATCATCCGGCGTATACGTGACGTCCTTTCGGATACCAAGCTTGTCGAGAATCCCCTCCACGACGCCTTTCATATCAAAGAAATCACCCTCGCCATACATTCCCAGCGTAAGCTGCATCCTCTCATCGGGAAGTTCCTCAAGCGGAAGAGCCTTCGGAAGATAAATATTGGCAAGTTCATATAACCTGACATCTTTGTTTCTTCTGTTATAATTGGTAGAAAGTGAGGAAAGCATACCATTTAAAGATAAAGTTCTCATAATACTGTAATCTTCCCCGAGCGGATTGGAGATCGTGATCGCCTTTCTAAGCTCACTGTCCTCTGAAATCAAAAGCTTATCAAATACTTTCGGACTCTCAAAAGAATAACTCATGCCCTCGCAAAATCCCGCCTGCTCTGCCACATTTCTTGCAATATTTTGTATCACGGTCTGGTAAGAAAGTTTTCCGGCGGTCGCCTCGCCGCTTGGAAGGGTAGCCGGAATCTTATCATACCCGTAAAATCTCGCTACTTCCTCTGCC
>JAMPFC010000060.1 GCA_023664685.1 Roseburia sp.
GGGGTTTCGGCTTCTTCCCTTTATTTTTTTTGCCAACTATAATTTTACACTAACTGTGAGAGTTACAATTCTTGAAACAGGTAGACTTTGTGCGGCAACAGAAAATATTCCTGTTGCCGCACAAGATTTTACTGTACTCCCTGAATTGTAGTTATTCAAAGTAGATTTCTGTGGGGGTTAATTTCATTATTTACAATGTGTCAAAAAAACGGATGTATCTGGCTAAATCATATAAAGCCACGGTACATCCGTTTTTTAACCTACAATCCTATTATTTATCGTGAATCTCACTATGTAGTGTCTGTAGTGACTTCACTTCACTGCTCTTATGGGTCTTTACGTAGTGGATACCGTCTGCGGTCGCTCTGGCAGCGGCGATCGTGGTCATGTAAGGAATTTTTGCCTTGATGGCTGCCTTTCGCAGATAGCTGTCGTCATGAACGCTTTCTTTTCCGACCGGGGAATTGATGATCAACTGGATATCTCCGTTTGTGATCATGTCCAAAATGTTTGGCCGGCCTTCGTAGAGTTTCTTTACTTTCTCGGCGGGGATGCCTGCCTCGTGGATCAGGTCGTAAGTGCCGCCGGTGGCGATCACCTTGAAACCGTCTTCTGAAAAACTCTTAGCTACTTCGACAACTTCGGATTTATCTTTGGCATTGACAGAGATCAATACCGTTCCTTCCAGTGGAAGTTTTGACTGGACTGCTTCCTGAGCCTTGAAGAAGGCTTCGCCATAAGAGCGGGACAGTCCGAGGACTTCGCCAGTGGAACGCATTTCCGGCCCGAGAACCGGATCGACCTCTTGGAACATATTGAATGGGAATGCCGCTTCCTTTACTCCGTAATTTGGAATTTCCTGCTCTTTCAGGTTTGCAATCGGCGAAGGACGTCCGGTCAGCTCCGATGTGATGATGTCGGTCGCCAGAGGCACCATACGGATGTTGCAGACCTTTGATACGAGAGGCACGGTACGGGATGCTCTTGGATTTGCCTCCAGTACATAAACTTTTCCGTTTTCAATCGCATACTGCATATTCATCAGACCTTTGACATGCATTTCTTCTGCGATCTTTTTCGTGTATTCCTTAATGGTCTCCACGTTTTCCGGCGTGATATGCACGGAAGGGATGATGCAGGCGGAGTCTCCGGAATGGACACCCGCTAACTCGATGTGTTCCATAACAGCCGGGACAAATGCATTTGTTCCGTCACTGATCGCATCCGCCTCACATTCCAGTGCGTGGTTCAGGAACCGGTCGATCAGGATCGGGCGGTCAGGGGTAACGCCGACAGCGGCATTCATGTATTCCGTCATGCTTTCATTGTCATAGACGACTTCCATGCCGCGGCCTCCCAGAACGTAGGACGGACGAACCATAACCGGATATCCGATTTTCTCTGCAATGGAAATTGCCTCGTCTACGGTGGTTGCCATACCCGACTCTGGCATTGGGATTTCGAGTTTTTCCATCATTTCACGGAACAGGTCACGGTCTTCTGCCAAATCAATAACAGATGGTGAAGTTCCGAGGATATTGACGCCATTTTTCTCAAGCTCGGCCGCTAGATTCAGAGGTGTCTGACCGCCAAATTGGGCAATGACGCCGAGCGGTTTTTCTTTTTTGTAAATACTTAACACATCTTCCAATGTCAGTGGTTCAAAATATAATTTGTCTGAGGTGTCATAGTCCGTGGATACAGTCTCAGGATTGCAGTTGACAATGATCGTCTCAAAGCCAAGCTTTTTCAAAGCGATCGCAGCATGGACACAACAATAATCAAATTCAATACCCTGTCCGATCCGGTTTGGCCCGCCGCCTAAGATCATGATTTTTGGCTTGTCTGTATTGACCGGATTTTTGTCCGGCGCATTGTAGGTAGAATAATAATAAGCGCTGTTTTCCGTGCCGCTGACATGGACGCCTTCCCATGCTTCTTCGACACCAAGCGAAATCCGGTGGTTCCGAATGTCCTCTTCCGGGATTTCCAAAAGCTGGCTGAGGTATTTATCCGAGAAACCATCTTTTTTTGCTGTGATGAGAACATCATCAGCAGGCATGCTTCCTTTTGATTTTAGAAGCGCCTCCTCTTCTTCGACAAGTTCCTTCATCTGCTCGATAAAATAAGTTTTTACTTTCGTGATTTCAAAGATTTCTTCGACAGTCGCCCCTTTTCTCAATGCCTCATACATGACAAAATGGCGCTCGCTTGACGGTGTGATCAGAAGATGCAGCAGTTCTTCTTTTGTCATTGAATCAAAATCTTTGGCATGGCCGAGACCATAGCGTCCTGTCTCGAGGCTGCGGATCGCCTTTTGAAATGCTTCCTTATAAGTCTTGCCGATGCTCATTACTTCTCCGACAGCGCGCATCTGTGTGCCGAGCTTATCTTCCACACCCTTAAATTTCTCAAATGCCCAACGGGCAAATTTGATCACGACATAGTCTCCATCCGGCACGTATTTGTCGAGTGTCCCATATTTTCCGCATGGAATATCTTTCAGGGTCAGGCCGGTTGCAAGCATCGCCGATACGAGTGCGATCGGGAAACCGGTTGCTTTTGAGGCAAGAGCCGAAGAACGGGAAGTTCTCGGATTGATCTCAATGACGATGATCCGGTCGCTCACCGGGTCATGGGCAAACTGCACATTGGTTCCACCGATGACTTGTACGGATTCCACGATTTTATATGCCTGCTCCTGTAGACGTTTCTGGCATTCCTCAGAGATCGTCAGCATCGGCGCAGAACAGAAAGAGTCTCCGGTATGTACGCCCAATGGGTCGATATTTTCAATGAAACAGACCGTGATGATGTTATTTTCTGCATCACGGACGACTTCAAGTTCCAGTTCTTCCCAGCCGAGGATCGACTCCTCGACGAGAACCTGTCCTACGAGGCTTGCCTGCAGCCCACGGGCGCATACAGTTTTCAGTTCTTCTTTATTGTAGACGAGACCGCCTCCGGCGCCGCCCATTGTATAAGCGGGACGAAGCACGACCGGGTATCCGAGCTTGTCGGCGATCCCAAGCGCTTCCTCTACACTGTAAGCTACCTCGCTGCGTGCCATCTCGATCCCGAGCTTATCCATTGTCTTTTTAAATTCAATCCGGTCTTCGCCGCGCTCGATCGCATCGACCTGCACGCCGATCACCTTTACTTTGTATTTGTCAAGGATTCCGTTTTTATTTAATTCTGCACACAGGTTCAGCCCGGACTGTCCGCCGAGGTTTGGCAAAAGTGCATCCGGCCTTTCCTTAGCGATAATTTGTTCCAGACGTTCTACGTTTAACGGTTCGATGTATGTTACATCGGCTGTTTCCGGATCCGTCATGATCGTGGCAGGGTTTGAATTTACGAGTACGATTTCATAACCCAGCTTTCTCAGCGCTTTGCAGGCCTGAGTGCCAGAGTAGTCAAACTCGCACGCCTGTCCGATGACGATCGGGCCTGAGCCTATGATGAGTACTTTGTGAATGTCGGTTCTTTTTGGCATGATAATCCTCCTTGTTTTGCGAAGCAAAATCCGAGTCCCTCTGGGCGAGGAGAGGATTTTCCTCCTTGTTTTGCGAATGAATCTTTCTTCTTTATCCCCAATATATATTATAACGAAAATGGGGAAAACCTCAAGGAGTTTTTTTGCACGGAAATCAATTTTGAAAAACGAACCAAAAAAGTAATTGTAGTATGTTTGAAAGTATGATATACTTATATTCGTGTAAAAACGGAGCATGGCGTAGTTTGGTAGCGCGCACGGCTGGGGGCCGTGAGGTCGCAGGTTCAAATCCTGTTGCTCCGATTTTTTTATTCTCGCGTACGTAAATGCGAGGGTCAAATATGGGAAGCCAGAGCAGAGGCATGCGGTTTTCAGCCGCACTGCCAAACTAATCCAACTTCTCTGTGAGATAGCAGTTTAAAATATATTGTGGATTTTCATAGTAAAAACTGCTGTTATAATCTTCGATTTTTTCACTGACAAAAGAATGATACGCTAAGAATAATGCGTCGACAGCATCCGGACATTGTTCTTTTACAATGCCGAGTATCAGCCGCTTGTAGACTTTTCCGATATCCCAATGAGATGGGATGGAGTATCTGGCGAGCGCGACATTATCAAAAGTTCCATTTTTCAATTCGGCTTCCTTGATGAAATCGTCACTCACCCGGTCAATATTATCACTGTGATAGACATCAGCTAGGTCATATATTTTTTGGATGGCATTTTTTCCGAGTGCGTCAACGACAGCGACACGATGATTCTTTGTCTTTCTGGCAATATATTCAATTAGGCTGCAGGTGAAAAATAAATCATTTGCCTTCTTTTCTTCTCGTCCAGTCATTTGTCAACCTCCTCACACGAATAAAATTCCAGACATTTTAAGGCTTCATGGGTACAAAAGTTGATTTGGTGAGTTGGATATTTGAATTTTGCCATAACCCAGAACTGTTCCCTTGTGATGATACCTTCAATGTAATCGGAAATAAAGTTATATATTTGGTCATTTGCCATTGCTCCAATTACGATGTCGTAGTTGTGCGGTTCTCCATGACGGCATTTTATGATAAAATCAAGCCAGTCCTCACTCATTGATGAAAATTCGAGAATATTAAGGGATTCATCCATGTTTACCATATAGGAATTTACCATAGGGGTATCATAGCGTCTAGCCCATCTCTGCGCCTGCTCTTTTATGACTGTGCAATAAAAACCTGTACCAAAATCTTTTGTGTTTTGAGATGTTATAATCTGTGGCTGTTCAATTTTCATATATCCGCCATGATATACAATCATTTTTCCCATAATCTCCTCCATATAAATATGTTCAAACTTATTATAACATCTAAAAGGCGTAGTTGGCAATAGGATAGCTCTTCGGGTGCGAAAATCCATTTTCAATGTTTACGGTTCCCAAAGTATTAGTAAAGATCCATGCAAAAGAAGAAATATTTTCAGATGAGAACCTTATAAACGTGTCGGTACTTAGGCTACGTGTAAGGTGCGAAAAGCGCACCTTGTAGCCTTTGTACCGCTACATGTTTATATAGCGAGAGCGGGTTCGAGGCGGAAAATATTTCTTCTTTTGTATGAAATCATTCGCTCATCATTCCTCCACCGGATACCCTCCTGTGACCTCAATGACATTATTGTCGGGATCAATAAGATGAAAATAATGATAGGTCGGATACGCTTCTAAAATATCGCTGACTTTACCGATGTTCAGCGAGCGTACCCGTTCGTATTCCATCAAAAGGTCTTCGACCCAGTAGTTCTGGACGAATTTATAAGGGCTGTCAAGCAATGTGTGATGTCCCTCGATATTATCTTCATTCATCAGCGAAAGGCACTTATTATCAATATGAAATTCTACAAATTTGTTTCCGCTCTGGCAGCGGTTCGCCACTTCTGTATTAAAAAATTTTTCATAAAAACGCACCGATTTCTCAAAATCCTTTACGACCAAATAAATGCTCCCCAAATGGAGTGGGTTTTGCTGTTCTGGTTCTTTTTCTGTATTTTTCAAAAGGAGAACATCTGTGGAAACGTCAAATAATTCGCTGATGCGGATGATCTTATCCACGTCAGGAACCGCTTGTCCGAGTTCCCACTTGGATACGGATTGCCTTGAAATTTCAAGTAACTCTGCCAGACGCTCCTGTGTTAATCCCCGTTCAATGCGGAGTGTTTGGATCTGTTCGCCGATTGTCATAAGCTGCACCTCTTTCTTTAAGATTGTTCGATTTAGTATCGTTAGACTGATTATATGTTATATTTGCAGGGAAGTCTACCAATCAGACATGGAATTTTTGCAACTGCCGGTTGCAGGAGGTGCAAGTCTTTTAGTCAATTACGATTTACTAAATTATGATTGACTAAAAATCTTGTGAAATTATTATTTCACATCTTGACATTTTTCCCTAACTGCATATAATGAGATATATACAGTATATACAGTATTTTAGAAAAGGAACAGGTAATAAGATGAAAATTATTTTATCCAATCAGTCAGAATTGTCGATTTACCGGCAGATTTGTAACCAGATCGAGGAGCAGATCGTATCGGGTTTGATTCCCGAGGGTACGGTGCTTCCCTCTATCCGCAAACTGGCGAAAGAACTCGGGGTCAGCGTGATCACAACAACCCGGGCTTACAACGAACTGGAAAGCGAAGGCTATATCGTCTCGAGACAGGGAAAAGGAAGTATTGTTCTCGGGAAGAATAATTCGGTTGTCAGGGAGCAGTACCAGATGAGGATGGAGGAGGCGTTGGATGTCGTGATCGCAAGCGCCCGGTATTTGGAAATGTCTGACGAACAAATTTTAAAACATGTGGAGGAACGATTACGATGACAAATGCGATAGAAGTAGATCATGTAAGCAAACATTTTAAAAATTTTTCCCTCCAAGATATCAGTTTTGAGCTTCCGAAAGGGTATATCATGGGGTATGTGGGGCAGAATGGTGCCGGAAAGACGACGAGCATCAATCTCATCACAGGGCTTTATAAACTGGAAGAGGGAAGCATCCGTGTGGATGGAATGTCGATAAAGGAAAATCCGGTTCAGGCGAAAGCGGCAATCGGATATATCGGGGATGAATCTTATTATTATCCCGGATTCCGGATCAGCGATGTACGGGCGGTCATGAAAAGTTTTTATGAAGATTTTGATGTGGATTCTTTTGACCGGTATATAAAAAAATGGGAGCTTCCGTCAAATAAAAAAATCGGGGAGTTTTCGCGGGGAATGAAAATAAAGCTGATGTTTGCCGGAGTGATGGCGAGAGATACCAAAATTCTTCTGCTCGATGAGGCCACAAGTGGTCTGGATCCGGTGACGAGGGAGGAAATCCTTGCTATGCTGCAGGATTATATTGAGGATGGAGAACACAGCGTTTTATTTTCGACCCATATCATGGAAGATCTCGAGCAGATTGCGGATTACATTTTTTTGATTGAGGCGGGAAGAGAAGTTTTTTGCAGGACGAAGGAAGAACTTCTGGAAAGCTATGCATTGGTAAAAGGCGGTTTGGAGGATTTTCAGGAAACATGGGGAAAAGAGATCATTGGCATGTCAAAATCGGACTTTGGTTTTCAGGGGGTTCTGCCGGTAGAAAAGGCAGTGGGATTGCCGAAGGAAATACTCGTTGAAAAGGCTGCTGTGAATCAGATTGTGGTGGCGTATCAGAGGGATGCGCGGAAAGAAAAGGAGGGGTTGTGATGAACTGGTTTAAGTTTTTGATGGTTGACATGCGGCTTATGAAGAGCCAAAAGTTATTTCTGGTGGTGTTTCCGCTGTTTGCGATCATAATCGGAGCTTCGTCCGAGGATTTACTTTTTACCATATCTTATATGTGTTTTGGTGTGATGATCGTCTCGACAACGCCATTTTTTCTTGAAAATAAAAACATGTCTTCTTTTATACAGCTGCTTCCGGGAAATGACCGGGATAAAGTAGTTGGCAGATATACCGGTTTTCTTGCCATGCTTTTTGCAGATGTGATCATCGGGGTTGTCGCCTGTGCTGTTTTGGATGTATTTGGATACCAGATCATACAGAATGGAAATATGTATATCAGTGCGGCGGTCATCGCGGTAAGTGTTATCGTTGGCTCTCTCCAGTTTATCATATTCTACGCAACGGGGCGGGAAAAAAGCGAGCAATGGCTTAATATTCTCAGAATCATACCGGCGTTTTTGTTTTTCTTTGGGACAAATTATATCATTGAATCACTAGAGAAACATAAGGAACAGGCAGAGGATATACTCCGCTTTACCCGACAGAATCAACTTCTGCTTTTGGCGGTCGGGGTAGTATTGGCGGCTATCGTCTTTTTTGTCTGCATTCAGATTTCTACAACAGTAGTCAAACGCCAAGATGTAAGTTGAAGGGTTGCGAAATCCGCCGCTATCGTTTAAAATAAAAATGGTATCAGTGCGACCGCTTACGGGTCAGAAAGGCGGAGAACAGATTTGATTTCAAAAAATAAATTTTATCTATATCTGACAGAGTTTTTTGCGGGGATGTCTGTCATGGCGGTGGAATTGGGGGCGAGCCGACTGCTTGCACCGTATTTCAGTTCGTCACAGATCGTCTGGACGATCATCATTGGAACGATCATGATCGCAATGGCTCTCGGAAATATATATGGCGGACGTGCAGCCGATAAAAATCCCAATCCGGATAAATTGTATGGCAGGATCATCATAGCGGCGGTCTGGATCGGGGCGATTCCGGTCGTAGGAAAATATATCATTCTCGGGATTTCCGCCTTGCTCGTGTTTTCCGTCAGCAGCAATTTTCTTATCGTGGCGGCATTTGCGGCATGTATGGTGATCTTTGTATTTCCGCTGTTTCTGCTCGGGACGGTTACGCCCTCTCTTGTCAAATACACAGTGGAGAGCCTAGATGACAGTGGAAAAATAGTTGGGAACTTAAATGCTTTTAACACGATCGGGAGCATCATCGGAACATTTCTTCCTACTTTTATAACGATCCCGGCAGTTGGAACCTCCGTGACTTTCCTGATCTTTGCCGGAATCCTTTTATTGCTGTCATTGATTTATTTTATCAGTACCAGAACCAAAAGCAGAAAAATGGTCATCGGCATTATTTTATTTATCCTATGCTGTATTTTGGGGACTTCGGGGAGTTTTGCCTTTTGGGAGACGGGACTTACTTATGAGGGCGAGTCGGTCTACAATTATCTTCAGGTCAGAGAGGATGAAAAGCGTGTGATCCTGTCTACGAATGTGCTGTTTGGCGTGCAGTCAGTTTTGGAAAAAGAAACCGGCATGACCGGAATGTATTATGATTATGCGATGGCGGCTCCGTTTATGGCGGGCGTGAAGGACAAGGAGGACTTGGAAGTACTCGTTCTCGGGATGGGGACGGGGACATTTGCTACCCAGTGCAGCCGGTATTTTGATCATGTGCGGACAGAGGGTGTGGAAATTGATGAGAAGATCACAAGGCTTGCGAGGGAATATTTTGAGCTGCCGGAAGAGATTCCGGTGACGACGTACGATGGCAGGGCATATTTGAATGTGACCGACAAAAAATACGATGTGATCCTAGTAGACGCTTATCAGGATATCACGATTCCGTTTCAGATGTCCTCGGTGGAATTTTTTACTCTGGTAAGCTCGCATCTGAACGAGGGTGGGGTCATGGCGGTAAATATGAATATGCGGGGCGAGGACGAGGGAAATATAAACCAATATCTGGCGGATACGATTTCTGCTGTTTTCAAAAATGTCTATACGATCGATGTGACCGGCAGCACGAACCGCATGCTATTTGCGTTTGATTCGGAACAGGTCATGGATGTGTTCCGCTCAAATATCAGGCGGGAACCCCATGAGGATCTGGCGGCTCTGATGCGGACGGTCATAGATGGGATGAGCAGGTACGAGCCGGGAAATTATGTGATGACAGATTCAAAAGCTCCGGTAGAACTACTTGGAATGCGGGTCATCGACGCTTTGATCCGGGATGAAGTAACATATTATAAAGATATTTATGAAAGAGAAGGAATACAGGGGCTTTTGGATAATTTTTAAAAGGGAGGGATCGGTAAATGGGGTTTATGTCACTTGTTTTTGCGGCAGTTTATTTTATCATTATGATGGCGGGGGCGCTTAATCTGCTGATCGCAGCGATTATTTTCCTTGTCCGGTTTATAAAAAAGAAAAGGAATAAAAAAGTTGGCAGGCTGTCTAAAGTATTTGCAATCGTTCTCCTTGTCATGGGACTGGTCGCAGAAGGCCCTCTGATCCTTATGTTGGTGGTAGATTGTTGGGACAGGTTGGAGGAGAAACATATTTATGATAGTTTGGACAATAAAGTTTCAATAAACGCAGATTATGCAGACGATGAATTTGAATATAACGGAGAGACATTAGTCCGGCTTGACAAATTAGGGAATGATTCTTTTTCATATGAGGATGAAGTCAAAACGGAGTTTGTCGCCAACCTGACTTTTAATGACAGCGAGGAGGATTATGTTTATGCTGTGCTGAAAAAGGCAGAGAATGCTTCCGGCTGTGATATATACATACGTAACGATAGCTATAATGCATCTGATCAATATTATGTAAAAAAGGAAGATCAGGAAAAAGTAATCCAGTATTATCAGTCCGAGGCGGAATGCATCGCCCAAATTTACTATAATCGGGGGAGTGATGGGATTGATGTTGATATTGACTTAAAGAGGTTCCGTGACATAGAGGCAAGTGAGAAGACGGAAGAAAAGTGGAAAGAATCAGAGGAGCTGGGATATTATGAACTTGAGATAAGTTCGTCGGATTGTATATGGGGCGGCGAGTATTCCTTTAGCTTTTTTGAAGACTGCGTATTGTTTCGAGCATGGAGAAATAGTGATGATGGAGTCATAGAAGGTGATCGGTTGTCAGAAGAGGATGAGAAATACATCCGGGAGGTTTTTGGGAAAGCAATGGAGGCAAGAGGATCAAAATAAAATCTGGCTCAGGTAAGCAGCCAAGATCGCGCCCACTGCTACGACGACAAGACCGCGTTTCAAATACGCCAAAAGCAGCGCAACCGCTGTGCCAATGATGGATGACAGTGTATTTCCGGTGGAATAAAAGATTTCAGGAAACGTCAAAGCCCCAAGTACCGCATAGGGCGTATAGTCTAAAAAAGTGCGGATGTAGCGTGAACGGATTTCTCCCCGAAATAGCGTGATCGGGAGAACTCTCGGAAGATATGTGACAAGAGCCATGATAAGGATACATAATAAACAATATTTAAAATTCATTTTTTTCACCTTTTCTTTCATTTAAGTCAGGGCTGCGGGTCTCCGTCAGCCCTTGTTCCGGAAATAGAAAAGCACCTATACCGGCGGCTGCTACCGTAGCCAAAATAACACGAAAGCCGGAAGAAATATGGCGCAAAACAGGCGCATATTTTAAAATACAGGTAAAAATCACAGCCAGTATCACGACAAAACAGACTTCTCTTTTTTCGCGTGATGCCGGAATGATCAGTGCGATAAACATTGCGTAGAGACCAATTCCCATCGCATTTTGCAGGGTGAGGGGCAGCAGGGTGGAAACTGTGCCGCCGAGAAATGTTCCGGCAGACCAGCCAATAAAAGGGAGTGTGATCAGTCCCAGAAGATAACTTGCGGATAATTTCCCGGCTTCCATCGAAGCCACTACAAAAATCTCGTCGGTAATGCCAAAGGAAAAAATAAGGCGTTTCCACACCGGTATTTTGTGGTCGATTTTTTGCGACAGCGACAGGGACATCAGGGAATAGCGCAGATTGATGATAAATGTAGTCAGCGCCAATTCGACGTAGCCCGCCTGTGCAAAGATCAGGTTTGTCCCGGCAAACTGTCCTGCCGAGGTCAGGTTTGTGACGGAGATCAAAACTGCGATCCAGACAGGAAGTCCCCCGGAAACTGCCATGAATCCAAAGGTAAAGGAAACCGGCAGATAGCCGAGGAAAATGGGAAATCCTTTTTTGATACCATGTACATAATGCTTCATGTCTTACTCCTCAGAGGAAGCCGAAGTTTCCACAGATGCCGCTGCGTCAGATGTTTGGGAAAGCCCATCGGCCAGTTCCGAAGTACAGTGAGGGCATCTTGTGGCGTTGATATCAATTTCGCTCAGGCAGTAAGGACATTTTTTGGTCGTTGGCGCCGGTTCTTCCTGTTCTTTGTGTCTGCCCAGATTTGCAAGGGCGTTCATTCCCTTTACAAGAAGGAAAATTACAAATACCATGATGATAAAATTGATGACAGCAGTCAAAAACGCACCGTATTTGATATCTACGCCATTGAGATTTAATACAAGATAACTCAGGTCTGTCTGTGCAACAAGTCCGATGATCGGGGAGAGGACATCATTTACCAGTGAGTTGATGATCGCCTGAAAAGCGGCACCGATGATAACACCAATAGCCAGATCCATTACGTTTCCCCGAAGTGCAAATTGTTTAAATTCTCCAAAAAATTTTTTAAAAAAAGCCATGTCGTCGTTCTCCTTTTCCTATTTGTATGATAGCACTTATTGTAGCATAATTTTGGGGAAAAGGAAAGTTCAAATGGATAACCTCCCCGGTTTGTGTTAAGATATAATTGAAAAAAATTTGCAGAGTGAGGATTTTATGAACAGGATTGATATCGAACATTTTTCCAGTCCTTTACTGGAATGGTACGACGTGAATAAAAGAGAAATGATCTGGCGGGATCGTTTTGATCCGTATTACACATGGATATCGGAGATCATGCTGCAGCAGACGCGTATTGAGGCGGCAAAAGACTATTTTATACGTTTTACGAACGAACTTCCGGATATCGAAACCCTCGCGTCAGTCAAAGAGGAGCGCCTTATGAAGCTCTGGGAGGGGCTGGGGTATTATAACCGGGCAAGAAACTTGAAAAAAGCGGCAGAGATCGTTGTGGACAAATATGACGGAAAGCTGCCGGCAGATTATGACGAGCTTCTGTCCCTGCCCGGCATCGGGCCTTATACAGCGGGGGCAATCGCTTCGATCGCCTATGGGATCAAGGTTCCTGCTGTGGATGGAAATGTTCTTCGCGTGGTCATGCGTTATTTGAAATGTGGAGATGATATTGCCAAAATGTCTGTCCGCAGAAAAGTGGAGGACATGCTGTCGGCGGCGATGCCAGAGCGCCCCGGTGATTTTAATCAGGCGATCATGGAATTAGGGGAAGTCGTCTGCATTCCAAACGGAACACCTCTTTGTGAAAAGTGTCCGTTGCGGGGAAATTGTCAGGCGGAGAAATCCGGCTGTCAGGAGGATTATCCGAAAAAGGCGGAAAAAAAACCGCGACGCATCGAGGAGCGGACGGTTTTTGTGATCGAGTGCGAGGGAAAAATTGGAATCAGCAGGCGTCCCGAAAAAGGGCTTCTTGCAGGGTTGTATGAATTTCCCTCCATAGAAAAAAAGCAGACGATACGAAATGTAAAAGAAAGGCTTGGCAAGGCAGGGCTGCGGCCGGAAAAAATAATTTCTATGGGAGAGGCAAAGCACATTTTTTCTCATGTGGAGTGGCATATGCAGGGCGTGTATATGAAGTTCGGGGCAGTTCGCGATATGGGCGGGATGACAGACGGGCTAGTTTTTGTGACAAAGGAGGAGCTTCGACAAAAATATACACTGCCGGTTGCGTTTCATTATTTTCTGAAACAGGTCATTTGACCAAGACAAAAAATCGTAAAAAAATTACGAAAAGTCTAAAACAAGACGTAAAAATATTGCATATTCTTCTTTTTTAGGGTATACTATCTAATACAAACAGGTTTTTATTTCACAAATAAATGGAGGGAATCATGTTAGAAAAGGTCATTCTTAATAATTTCAAATCTTTTAAAAATCAGACGATTATAGATCTTTCAAAAACAAATTATACAATTCTTCCTGAGAATGTATCGGATCATGGGATTCTCAAGGGATGTATTTTTGTTGGAGCAAACGCATCAGGTAAGTCAAATATTGTATTGAGTATTAAACTTCTTTTGGATTTTCTTTTTTTGGAGAGAAATGTTAATTCAGGGATGTTTAAATGTCTTTTCAGTAAAAATATGAAGTATTCAATTGATTACTATTTCTTAATTGAAGGAAGTCACATCCGTTATTATTTTGAAATGGCTCTCGAAAAAAATATGATTTGTGAGAAGTTGTATGTGGATGATGATCTGAAAATGGAGAGAATCGGGACTTCTGCAAAATCTTACATTGCTGATCCGTCGGGGATTGTTTATGATGAAAACGATATTGATAAGGAGACCTTGTTTTTAAGAACATTGTATTTTAATACTAGATTTACGAAGAATCCGGTACTGAAAGCGTGGATGGAATATCTTTCAAATTCGGTTTATATTAATGCATTTGAAAGAACGATTATTTCTTATGGAAAAGAGAATGTAGGACTTATTAAGTATTTGAAAAATGATGGAAGCGACAAAATAAATAAGTTTTTTGATGAATATAATTTTGAACAAAATATTGAGTATGTTCATTCAAGCGAAGGTAGAAATGTTACTATTATGGCTCCGGGAGATGAAAACGAAAAGTATATATTTTTTAAGAGAAAAGGAGTGGACGAACCAATTCCGTTTAATGAAGAATCACTTGGAAACCAAAATCTATTAAGAATGCTGCCTGCCTTTTTGAATGTTATAAGTAAAGGGGGAATGCTTTTAATTGATGAATTTTCAAGCGGATTCCATAATGATCTTGAATCGCTGTTGGTAAGATATTTTATGGTAAATTCAAAGAATGCTCAACTTTTGTTTGTTTCTCATTCTACAAACTTGTTGACAAATTCTTTGCTGAGACCGGATCAGGAATATACCGTTGAGTTTCATGGAAAAGAGGGAAGTTCTGTCAGACGATTTTCAACAGAACAACCGCGATCGGCTCAAAACATAGAGAAAATGTATGCTAGCGGAGTATTCGGTGGACTGCCGGATTATAAAGAGGTAGAGGATGAAGATTAACAAAGAAAAGCATATTGGACGTGTGTTGTTTATCGTTGAGGGTAGCCAGTATGAGTTCAGTATGTTAAGAAAGATATTTTGTAATATCATGCAATACGAATATGTTGAGAAGCGTAGAAACAAACCGGCTGCATTTGTTAGTAAAAATGATAGTCATTCTAGAGTTGCGGTAGTTAATACAAAAGAAAGTAATATAGCTGATATTACTGAAAACGAGGATTATTTGGATGCAGTATTTGATATGCTGCGTAAACAGTACAAGTTTCCTGTAGATAAGTCTGCGATTTATTATTTGTTTGATAGAGATCCGAAATCGAATGTAGACTCGAATAAAATAGAGAATTATATCAAAACACTTAAAAATCCTTATGAAAATGATAATGCCATGAAAGCCGGACAATTATTGCTTAGCTATCCAAGTATTGAAGGGTATACGGTCTCGAGTTTTAGAACAAATTCCTTTTTAATATGTAGGAATCTGGGAAAAGACATGAAAGAATATATAACGAACAATACAGATATTCAGTTAAATAAGTTATCTGAAGAAACTATGCTGAATGCAACATCTGAATTTATTGAGTATTTGAAGTCAGAAAATCTTGAATGGGATGTTGATGATTTTGAACCAACAAGTTCTGAAATTTTTAAGCGACAGGAAGAAAGATATTTAGAAAATAAAGGCTTTAGGATTTTTTCAATGTTGACATTAGCTTTTTTGCAAATGGGCATTATCGAATGGTAAGTCTGTTATCTAAACAATAAAGAGTTTTAAATAAGGGGGCACAGCAGGAAGATGAAGGGAAATCTGACAGAAGGAAGTATTTGCAAAACCTTGATACGCTTTGCGGTGCCATATTTTATCGCCAGTTTTCTGCAGGCATTTTATGGAATGGCAGACTTATACATAACCGGACAGTTCAATGGGGCGGCGTCGATCACAGCGGTCTCCGTCGGAAGCCAGATCATGCATATGATCACGGTAATACTGATCGGCCTCGCTATGGGAACGACGGTGGTCTTAGGAAATGCTGCGGGGGCGGGCGACCGGAAAAAAGTATCGCGCATCATAGGAAACAGTGTTGTCTTATTTGGCGTATTTTCTGTGGTGCTGATGATTTTTCTGCTGTGTTTTACGGGCGGGATCACGGAGTTGATGCAAACGCCAAAAGAGGCATCTGCGGATACGTTCCGTTATCTTGTCATTTGCTTTCTTGGGATTCCGTTTATCGTGGCGTACAATGTGATCAGCAGTATCTTTCGTGGGATGGGGGATTCGAGGACGCCGATGTATTTTGTGGCGGCGGCATGTCTGGTAAATATCATACTCGATTATATTTTTATCGGAGGACTTGGATTTGGGGCGGCCGGTGCAGCGTTAGGAACGGTACTGTCGCAGGCGGTCAGTTCTGTGATCGCTTTTTTTGTGATCAAAAGGCGTAAAGAGGTTTTTTCATTTTCTAAAAAAGATTTTGTGCCGGACACTCGGCTGATCCGTCACATGCTCACGGTAGGGGCGCCGGTGGCCTTGCAGGATGGTTTGATTCAAGTGGCTTTTCTGGCGATTACGATGATCGCAAACAGCCGGGGACTTGTGGCGGCTACCGCAGTCGGCGTGGTGGAAAAGATCATTAGCTTTTTGTTTT
Organism: Roseburia sp.; assembly: GCA_023664685.1. Classification (GTDB taxonomy): domain Bacteria; phylum Bacillota; class Clostridia; order Lachnospirales; family Lachnospiraceae; genus Eubacterium_F. The sequence continues at coordinate 16,139 of JAMPFC010000060.1, forward strand.
TAGTACCCTCTGCGCTGCTTTCAGCGGTTTCGGCGATCACAGCGCAAAATATTGGTGCGAGAAAATGCCAGAGAGCAGACCGGACACTGGTGTATTCTCTGCTGATCGCGATAGCGAGCGGACTTGTGCTTTCTGGTTTCTGCCAGATTTATCCGCAGGGGCTTGTGGGACTGTTTAACCGGGAGGCGGCAATCCTCGAGGCAGGGTGCCAGTATTTAAAATCTTATTCGTTTGATTGTTTGTTTGCCGGGATTCATTTTTGTTTCAGCGGGTATTTTTGTGGGCGGGGAAAATCTTACATTTCATTTATCCACAATATCGCATCGATCGTTCTTATGAGAATACCGGGGGCGTATTTTGCTTCGGTTTATTTTCCTGAATCGTTGTACCCGATGGGGTGGGCGGCTCCGCTTGGGTCGCTGATCTCGGCGGTGATCTGTGTGGGATTTTTTGTTGGGGTGAAGAGGAGGGATGAAGGGTGATCGGGGGAGATTCTGGTGGGGGTTCCTGATAATAAAGGGGAAGTGATTGGGGGAGTCTCTAGTGGGGTCTCCTGCAATAAAAGAAAGTCTCTGACAACACGTTCTCACTATCGAAATCACGCAGTGGTACTGAGGGGCAAAATACGCCCCTCTAGTACCAGCGGATTCCGAAGGTTGTCTGAGGCTTTCTTTTATTGTCAGGAGACTAGCCGCTTAGGGATGCCCAAATCTTTTTTCAATCTGACACCCCGCCCACACTTTTCAAATGTCTTAAATTTGTTTGAGATTTCTCTCGAGTTTTTTCTTCAAACTTCCCCACCGTTCTCTCCAAATTTTCCTCAACTCCCCCCCAAAAATTTCCCATACATCCCCCAACTTTTTCTCCCTTTTCCCTTCTTCTCCCCCTCCCAAATGTCATAAGAGTGTACAAATTGTCCACTCTTATCCAGACCCAGTTTTTTCCATTTTTAACCCAACTTTACACTTCACAGAATATCATCAACCATATTTTCTTTCCTCCACAGTGTATTTTCCGCCATTTTTGTCATAGGGTTATAACCCT
>JAMPFC010000061.1 GCA_023664685.1 Roseburia sp.
ACCCTCGACCCCTTCATTACGAGTGAAGTGCTCTACCGACTGAGCTATCGAAGCAGGTATCTTTCAACCTAAATCATTATAACCAACTTATCGCATTTTGTAAAGCAAAATTTACACAATATTATATTTTTTTTATAAACTTTTTCTTTTCTAAATATTTCATTTGAGGATAAAGTACGCTATAATAAAGATGCTGATTCAGGTGTGTTTTATGTTTTCGGAGGACAAGCGAATGAATGATCATACAAATTCTACCAAAAACCGTCTTTCCTATATTATCAGTCATCTTAGCGTAAAAGAAAAAATCATATGGGTACTGCAGGTTCTGTTTGCAGCCGCAATACTGATCACCGCAATACTCGGGCTGCGCAACATCGTCCCGATCGATCTGACCAATACGATCGATCTCGTTTTACTCCTGCTTCTGTTTATCATATGCGGCATCAAATTTGTCCCTGAGCGGATCGTATATGCTGTTATTTACTTTGTCTTTGCCGCACTCATGGGTGCTATCCTTATTGCAGGTTCCTTTATATAACACGATAATGCTGTTCTGCTAATATAAACTTTTCGATCGGATAAAAATGGGGCCGCTCTTACGAACGACCCTGTTTTCTATTTTCCATCTGCCAAAAGCTGCATGATCTCATTACTCCGCTGGATAAATTCCGTCATCGCAGCCGGCTCTAATGGTTTGTGGCTGATCATTGCCAGATCATAAAGCTGTTTACAGAAAATTTCTGTGTTTTCTCCCTCTTTATTTTCCACAAGATATTTTACAAGTTCATGATTGGCATTCAGGATAAGCGTTTCTCCGCCAAAATCTCCCATGCCGCCCATTCCATTCACAGCATACATTTTCATCATGTCCTGCATACGCCTTGTCTCCTCGGAAAGAGTAATCATGGAGGAAACTTTTTCATTCTTTAATTTCTCTACCTTTACCTCGAGTTTTTCCTTTCCAAGCGCTTTCTGGAAAAGTTCCGCAAGAATCTCGGTCTGTTCTTTCAGCTCATCCTCCCCGGCCTCTTCCTTGAAATCTTCTGTCACTTCCGCATCGATCCGCTGGAATTTCACATTATCATCGCCGCTTTCCAGAGATGAGATAAATGGCTGGTCGATGCTGTGTGTAAGTACAAACGCATTCATATCCTGCTCACGGAACAGGTTGATGTACTGGCTCTGCTGCTGCATATCCGTAACATAATAAATCGTCGTCTTCGGCGGCTCCTGCGGTTCCTCGCTCTTTTCCTCCTCGCCCGGCTCTACAACCTCTGCCTCCGGTTCCGGTGTATCTACGGTATCCAGATACTCCTTCATCGTCATGAACTTATCATCCAGATCTTTAAATAGGATATAGTCTTTCATCTTTTCTTTAAACTTCTGGTCTTTCAGGCATCCGTATTTGATAAATGGGCTGATGTCATCCCAATATTTCTCATAAGTTTCACGGTCAGTCTTGCACATGCCGCTCAGTTTGTCGGCAACCTTTTTTGTAATATATTCAGAAATCTTTGTGACAAAACCATCGTTCTGCAAAGCGCTTCTTGACACATTAAGCGGAAGATCCGGACAGTCGATCACACCCTTCAAAAGAAGAAGAAATTCCGGAATCACTTCCTTAATATTGTCTGCAATAAACACCTGATTGTTATAGAGCTTGATCACGCCCTCCGCATTTTCATACTCCAGATTTACTTTCGGGAAATACAGGATTCCTTTCAAATTAAACGGATAATCCATATTCAGATGGATCCAGAAAAGCGGTTCCTTGTAATCGCGGAACACCTTACGGTAAAATTCCTTATAATCCTCCTCGCTGCACTCATTCGGATGCTTTGTCCAAAGCGGAGTTGTATCACTGATCGAAACCGGACGCTTAAGGATCTTCGTCTTTTTGACCGGCTCTGTCTTCTCCTCTCCTTCTTCCCCTTCGGAAGCGTTATCGTCGGCGTCCTTCTCCGGCTCCTCGACAACCTCTTCGATCACCGTATCTTTTTCTGTCACTTCCTCACTCGGAATCGTCTCATACTCCGGCTCTGCATTCTCATTTGTCAGGAAAATCTCAACCGGCATGAACGAACAGTATTTCTCCAGTACTTCCCGCACCCTGTACTCATTGGCAAATTCGTAACTGTCCTCGTTCAGATGCAGGATGATCTCCGTACCGGTCTCCGTCTTTGTCCCGTCACTCATCTCAAATTCCGTACCGCAATCGGATTCCCAATGGACACTTTCCGCATCCTCACGATAAGACTTTGTATTGATCTCCACATGATCTGCCACCATAAAAGCAGAATAAAATCCAAGTCCAAAATGACCGATGATCTGCTCCTCACTCGATTTATCCTTATATTTTTCAAGAAAATCCGCAGCTCCTGAAAAAGCGATCTGGTTAATGTACTCCTTTACCTCGTCTGCTGACATACCAAGTCCGTTATCCACAAACCGTATCGTTTTTTCCTCTGCATTTATAAAAACCTCAATCTTCTCTTTATGATCCTCCGGCAGCGATGCCTCTCCGATCATATCGAGTTTCTTTAATTTCGTGATCGCGTCACACCCGTTACTTACAAGCTCCCTGATAAAAATATCATGATCCGAATACAGCCACTTTTTAATGATCGGGAAAATATTTTCGGAATCGATCGCTAAACTGCCCTGTTCCTTCTTCATCTCTGTCACTCTCCTATTCCTTCTTAAAATATTTCATTGGCTCAGCCCTGCTGAGACAATTACGTCCTAAATCTTATCTTAGTACAGAACAGGAGTAATGTCAAGAATTTTTTAGCACTCCTCAGAGAAGAGTGCTGACAATTTGATTTTTCCTCAGAAATCCGGCGCAATTTTCATCCCAAATCTGCTCGTTCGCCTTATCCATCGTAAAATTGAGCGGCGTATAAGAACTGATGCACATAAGTTCATTGTTCTCAAACTGAACCCGGAATCCGCCGCAGTCCCCATTTTCCATATAATGCACAAACTGGATCCGCAACACCTGTGGCACCTGTTTTCCTCGGATCATGGAAAATGCCAGTGGACGGAACAGTTTCCACGGAACATACTCACTGCTCCCGTACTGTTCCCTGTCCTTTTCCTCTAGCCATTCCGACAAAAGGCTCCCTTTTACGGAAATCGAGACAAACGTCTTTACCTCCATTGTACTCACACAAAATTTATCAAAAATTTCCTTTAAAAAAAGAAGCTCCATAAATTCCTTTATGTCTTCGATCTTAAACATTTTCATAAAACAGACACCTCATTTTACCTGAATAATATTCTCAGCTCTGCGGACAATAATCCTGTAACATGCACAAATGACAAACGATTTATGATGGAATCACAGAAAGGAGATCTTACGATGAGAGCAAGTGAATCAACTTATAAAAACGTAGCCAAAAACTGCAGTGCATACTCACCAAAAGACTGCTGCAAATGCACAAATAAATCCGGGGACGTAGACGTCTCCTGTACAACCTGCAGGCACTTTGCAGACGACAAACACTGCAAACTGGATCTGTTCGACCCGATCGCTGCGGATCACAATTTTTAGTTGGACATTTTCCACAAACGAGACCACAGGACTTCTAAGCGTTACGTTTAGAAGTCCTTTTCGCTCTCCACACCTTCAAATACGACGACCGAGCGGGGAGACAACATATATTTTTGCAGTCCGGTCTGCTTGCCCGCATCCGCAGACGATAAATCTGTATCCAGTACCACATTCCACTTTTTCGTACTATTGACAACCGGAAGATAAAATTCGTGGGCGTCCCAATGAAAATTAAAGGCAATGTACAGCGACTTCCCGCCATAGTAGGCGCCATAAAATAAAATCCCGATCCCCCTGCTATAGTAAGAAAAATCTGCCTCCCACGGTTCCACTCCATGACCGGACACACCGGGAGCGCCGACCCCTCTTGTGTCCATTCCACCCAACATCTCTTTGCAGTGATAAAGCGGTTTTTCCTTGCGGAAGCGGATCAGCATTTTCGTAAATTCGTAAATTTCCTTGTTTTTTTCGAGCAGGTTCCAATCCATCCATGTAAGCGCATTGTCCTGACAGTACGCATTATTATTGCCCCGCTGCGTCCTTCCCGCCTCATCTCCTGCCAGAAGCATCGGCGAAGCCTGACCGAGAAAGAGCATACATAACGCATTTTTCATCTGCCGCAAGCGCATGTTCTTTACTGCCTTTTTCCGGCTCGTCCCCTCCTGCCCGCAGTTCCAGCTATAATTATACTCCGTGCCATCGGTATTTTTTTCTCCATTCCCTTCATTGTGCTTCACATCATAAGAGACCAGATCGCGGAGTGTAAATCCATTTTTCTGCGTGATATAGTGGATGATCCCCATTTGCGCATCATCTTCTTTGAACGAATGGAAAAATGCCCCCACCTGTCCCTCATCACTCTTCAAAAATCGCCTCGAAGCGTTTAAAAACTGATCGTTAAACTGTGCAAACCGTCTTTGTCCGCCGACCCGCATCACTCCCTGCCAACTGCTTCCCAGAAAATAGCACTGGCGCAAAACCGGGTCAGCGTCGATCCACTGTTTTGACACCACATCCGGATTGACAAGAAAACCATCTACATGGTATTCCGCAACATAATACCTCAGACACCGGATCATAAATTCCGGCGGCTTGTCTACAAAATGCATATCAAAAAAGACATTCATCCCATTTTGATGAATCTGCTTGATCATCTGCTTGAGTTCATTGACCGCCGCCCTGCCATCTGCCGCATAAGACGCCTTCGGAGCAAAATAACAGGCATCCGCTGTATAGCCCCAATAATTCACCTTTTTTTCCACCGTATCCATGATCTCATTAAAATCATAAATCGGCAGAAACAAAAGCGTATTTACGCCCAATTCTTTTATATACTCCAACTTTTCACAAAATCCATCATAAGTACCCGGATTAGCGACCCCTGAGCTGGAATGTCTCGTATACCCCCGGAGATGGCACTGGTATAAGATCATATCCTCATATGAGATGCGGCTCCGGTTTTCCCCACTCCAGTCAAACTGGTCAAAATAAAAACGTCCCCTCAGCCGGTTTCCCTTGTGTCCAAACTGATCTCTCCCGGCTGTCGCTTTCATATAAGGATCATTGATCATGCGCCGGTCAGCCTCAAACGTATATTCATATTTTCCTAAAGTCTCATCGATTCCCTTCCCCTCAAGTCTCACGCCGAACAAATCCGCTGCTCCCTTTTCTTCCATCGAAAACATCGGAACTTTATACATAAGTTTTTTCCCATCATACAGACACAGCTTGCAGACTTTTGCATCCTTGCACCAAGCCGTGATCTCAACCGCCTCACGGGAGTCAGACAAAAAGACCCCCTCACACAGCGTATTCCCTTTTTTTATTGTAATCTGTCCGTTTTCAATCGTTTTCATCAATTCTGTTATCCTCAAATAAGTAAGTGTAGTTTCCGCTGTCAGTCTTATTTTAGCATAGTTACTTTTCAATCACAAGTCAAAAAAATTGTAATAAAAGAAGGAAAATATTTCAAAACCTCTTGCAAATTCCCATTTTTCTAGTACAATAAGGAGTGTTAATGCACATAGTCCTGACTCAGCCGGGCCTATAAAACATGTGCAGATGGAGGAAAGAATGATTCAAGCAAGCAATGTTACACTGCGCTTTGGAAAAAAGGCGCTTTTTGAAGACGTAAACATAAAATTTACCGAAGGGAACTGCTATGGCATCATCGGCGCCAACGGTGCAGGAAAATCTACCTTTTTGAAAATCCTCTCCGGCGAACTGGAACCGACGCAGGGTGAGGTCATCACCACACCGGGAGAACGTCTCTCTGTACTTGAACAGAACCACTTCAAATATGACGACTATGCGGTTTTGGACACGGTCATCATGGGAAATCAGCGTTTGTATGATATTATGAAAGAAAAGGATGCGATTTATGCAAAAGAAGACTTTTCGGAGGAGGACGGGATCCGTGCCAGTGAGTTAGAGGCCGATTTTGCTTCCATGAACGGATGGGAGGCGGAAGCCGACGCCGCTACTCTTTTGAACGGACTCAGCATCGACACCGAACTTCATTACAAACAAATGAGCGAACTTTCTGGAAATGAAAAGGTGAAAGTCCTTCTTGCCAGAGCCCTTTTTGGCAACCCGGACATCCTTCTTCTGGACGAGCCGACAAACCATCTGGATCTGGATGCGATCCGCTGGTTAGAAGAGTTCCTGATCAACTTTGACAATACGATCATCGTCGTTTCCCACGATCGGTATTTCCTGAATAAAGTATGTACACATACCGTTGATATCGATTATGCCAAAATGCAGCTCTATGCCGGCAATTATGACTTCTGGTATGAATCCAGCCAGCTCATGATCAAGCAGATGAAGGAAGCCAACAAAAAGAAGGAAGAAAAGATCAAGGAACTTCAGGAATTTATCCAACGATTCAGCGCCAATGCTTCCAAATCCAAGCAGGCTACTTCCCGTAAGCGCGCACTGGAAAAAATCGAGTTGGATACACTGCGTCCTTCGAGCCGCAAATATCCTTATGTGGATTTCAAACCAAACCGCGAGATCGGAAATGAAGTCCTCACCGTAACAAATCTTTCCAAAACGATCGATGGGGAAAAAGTTCTCGACAATGTTTCCTTTACCGTCGGCCATGACGATAAAATCGCCTTTGTCGGCTCCTATGGGATTGCTGCCACAACTCTTTTCCAGATCCTCACCGGCGAGATGGAACCGGACGAGGGAGATTATAAATGGGGCATCACCACAAGTCAGGCATATTTCCCAAAAGACAACACAAAGGATTTTGCGGGTACTGACACGATCGTAGACTGGCTCATGCCATTTTCCCCGGAAAAAGATGCTACGTATGTGAGGGGCTTTCTCGGACGCATGCTCTTTTCGGGAGACGATGGACTGAAAAAAGTAAATGTTCTGTCCGGCGGCGAGAAAGTTCGTGTTATGCTCTCAAAAATGATGATGTTGGGCGCAAATGCACTGATCATGGACGAGCCGACAAACCATCTGGATATGGAATCGATCACCTCCGTCAATAACGGACTGATCAAATTCCCCGGCGTGGTACTCTTTACCTCGCAGGATCACCAGTTCATCCAGACGATCGCCAACCGGATCATCGAGTTTACGCCAAACGGAATGATCGATAAAGTCTCTACTTATGATGAATATCTGGACAGCGATGAAATGGCGAGAAAACGTCAGGCATTAAGTTGATTTGACAAATATGGCATTTTAAAATACAATCTATATAAATAACTTAGGATAGGAGTGATTTTTTTGGAACCCGGTGACGCGATAAATTTATTGATTATTCTTGTATTATTATTGTTATCAGCGTTTTTCTCATCCGCAGAGACAGCACTTACCACAGTAAACAAGTTTCGGATGCGTGCATTGGCAGAGGATAAGAACAAAGCAGCACGGCGTGTCCTCAAACTGCATGACAACCCTTCTAAAATGCTGAGTGCGATCCTGATCTGCAACAATGTAGTAAATCTTTCTGCCTCGTCCATTTCGACTGCTTTTGCGTTTTCGCTCTGCACAAGGCTTGGATTTGAAAAAAACACAAGTATCGCTGCCGGCATCGCGACTGGTATCCTGACGATACTGATCCTGATCTTTGGCGAGATCACGCCAAAGACGTCAGCCACCATCAATTCCGAAAAAATGGCTTTACTCTACAGCAGCCCGATCCTGATCATCACAAGGCTGCTCACGCCGGTTATTTTTATCATTGATAAGATCACACAGTTTATCCTCTTTATCCTCCGTGTGGATACGAGCGGAAAAGATAAAGGGATCACAGAGGATGAACTTCGTACTTTTGTGGACGTAAGCCACGAAGAGGGCGTCATTGAAAGCGAAGAGCGGAAAATGATAACCAACATCGTGGATTTTGGCGATTCGATCGCAAAGGACGTCATGATCCCGAGACTTGATATATGCATGGTTGAGATTTCTACCACTTATGACGAACTTCTGTCCCAATTTACGGAAAATAAATTTGCCCGTATGCCGGTCTATGATGAAACCATCGACAATATCGTCGGCATCATAAACCTCAAAGATTTTGTTTTTTACAGCGGCGACAAGAAAGATTTCCAACTAAAAGGACTGATCCGGGGCGCCCACGTCACCTACGAGTACAAAAATGTGTCGGAACTCTTTATGGAGATGCGCAAGGATTCCATCCCGATGACGATCGTCCTTGATGAATATGGCGCTCTCTCCGGACTGATCACGATGGAAGATCTCGTGGAGGAAATCGTGGGAGAGATCCGGGATGAATACGATGAGGACGAAGAGGACGAAATCCAGCATATCTCAGAAAACGAGTATATCCTCCTCGGTTCAACACCGTTAGATGACATTAAGGAACTCCTCGCCATCCCATTGGAATCGGATGAATACGATTCCATTGCCGGACATATTATCAAATTACTTGAACATTTCCCTGCCCCCGGCGAACATACGGAAGATGAGTTTGGCGTCTACACCGTATTGGAGACGGAAAAGAACCGCATCGACAAGGTGCATGTGCTGATCAAACCACAGCCGGAGGAAGAAACCGAATAAGACTACCGTTCATGGGATTTTGCCGAAATGATCTCACAAGCCTGCTTGCATTGATCTTTCCGCAGAATCTCATGATTTTTTTGTCGCCGCGGGAGTATCTCTCTCAAAGATGACCGTCCGCCTTAGAGCAATCTCCTGTTCCCCCATATTCAAAAAGTTAAATCTTTCTTTTACTTCGATATCTAAAAGCCCTCGTTCAAGATCCGCCGAAATCACGCAGACCGTCATATCCACATCTGAATTTGTCCTCATAACAAGAGCCTGCAAAAACGCCGCGACAAACTCATTCCGGTCTTCAATCCCAAAACTGTCCTGTTCCATCACCTCCCGCATTGTCTGGGAGACAGAAACCGACAGTGCATCCTCTAACTCCTGTACATACGACGCCTTTCCGTCAATCACCGACTGGATCGCCAGCACAGACAAAATCGCACTGACGCAGACCGCAGATCGAATTACCTGTTTCATCTTGAATACCCCTCAATTTTATAGTTCTTTTCAATCCCTGCAACCGGTATGACATAACGAAAGCCAAGCGTCACTCTGGCATCCTTCCGGTTCTCCTCCCCATACACCACAACCTCCAATTCGTATCCCGCCTCCGCTGCCTTTTTCCGGCAGTCCTCGATCACCGCCGCATCAAAATAACTGTTCTCTAGCTGAGCCACCACACCGCCATGAAATTCCCTCGCGCTGGAATACGTGATATTCTGTATAATATATGCAATCCCGATCCAGATAAAAATCAACAAAAGCAAAAAAGTAATAAAATGTTCAATCAACAGCTTCACCGCCCTTCCCTCCCCTCGTTGTTTGCCGGAAAATCGACCAGAACGATCAGTTTTCCTTTCGTGACCTTTCCTGTCACCGCACTCTTTACCCTCAGTATAAACCGAAAAACACCCTGCCTTTCCCAGATTTTTCCATTCCAATCCGTCAGCATATTCCTGTATGCTGTCCCCTCTCCGTCAGATTGTTCCGGTGTCTCCTCGGACATCTCAATCTGTCCGGTAAGATCCGTTCCGTCGAAATCCTCCGCCGAAACATAGGGCAAAAAACTGACTTCTTTTCCTTTTTGCACTTTAAAATCCGTCAGATGAAGCACCGGGGGCGTCCTCTTTGCCTCATCGGAATTAAAATTTGTCTTTATACTGTCCCTGACGCCCCCATTTTCTCTCCACCGGGACAAAAAGGCAGAAAATAAAAGAGCGCATAAACAGAGACAGCACAAAACCGCTACGGTGACTCGTCCGTATTCTTCGATCCAGATCCTCATTCTTCTACCCTCCCATCATCCTGTCCGCAAAATACTCCATATAGGCAGCGAGCTGTCCGCACAAAAGGGCAAGAAGCCCTGCCACAACCGCACACTCTGCCACCGCTAGGACAATCCTTCCATATTCTTTGATCCATTCACTCAAACAACCATCTCCAATATAAATGTAAATACATAGATCACGATCATCCCGAAAAGAACTGCGATGACCATTTCTCCAAACTCCTCGATCAATTCATCCATTTTCTACACTCCGTTCTCCAATCTTTCTTCTCAAATCCCTGCGCCCAAATCTCTGTTCTCGAATCTCTCTTTTTAAATCTCTCAAAATCACCGTTTACATCGAAACAGCCTGAAAACTCCCCATTGTAAGTGCCAGCAGATTGATCAGGTCGATGAGAAGTTTCAGACAGGAAACAACCATCGGGAGCTGCTTTAACAACGACATTCCCGCCATTTTATTGGCATCGGCATACCGCTCGCTCTTATCCATCAGCCGGTTGTTCTGCGATACTAAAAAATCAAGCTGCCTTCTGGAATCTTCATACCCATTTGCATGAACCGAATACAAAATTTTCATCCCGGTCTGCACCTCCGGCAGCTCCAACCCTCGGAAAAAATCCAGATATGGCTCCAAATCCCTCGGAGAATCATAAATCGCCTCAGTAAGCTTTTCAAGCTCCTTCCGGAAAATCCCGCCGGTTCTCTCCATCGAATAACGGAGTGCCTGATAGCTGCTCTCCGTCTGGAGATATAATGTAACCAATAACAGCCAGTATGGAAATTCATTTTTTACGTAAGTTCCCACGAGCTTTTTTGCCATATGCCTCGAAAGCAGGGAAGGCTTTTTTCCCCTATCTCTGATATCAAATTGGGCTTCACCGGAGACGATGCCATACAACCGCTCCATCCGCTGTCTCTCCTTTTCATCCTGCCCTCGCTTCTCATCCAGCCAGTTTCCCGAAAGCTTCCGGTAAATGCAGGAAACGAGATAAAACAATAACATCAGGACAACCACGGTTGAAACCTGATACACCGTGCTGTCCGAGATATGAAAACCAAGCTCGCCCGGTGTAAGCAGCCGGGACACGTAACACAGCACCACAGCTAACCCCGTAGCGATCCCGCACTCCAAACGGATAAACCGTTTTTTATTCTGATACAGTTTTGTCCGGTTCCGCCAGAGTTCCAAATCTTCGAGCAAAATATCCACCGCATGGCTGCACTCTCCCCCTGTCCTCTCAACATGGCAGATAAAACGGTGGACGATCTGCATCCTCCGGCTGTTAAAAATCTGTTCCATCCCGCCAAAAGCCTTTTCCAGTATCATCCCATCTGTCACGCCCTCGCCGGTCAAAAGGATATGGAGTGCCTGTTCAAGCGCTTTTTTCATCTCCGTACCGTTCTCAAAGATCGTGCTGCAGTCCTCCAACGCCTTTCCGGCATGTCCAAGTCTCCGGTAGGAACACAACAGCTGTTCCAGATAAGTCGTCACCTCATGATATCTCTTTTCATTTTCTCTTTCTATTTTCAGACAATTCCTGATCTGTCTGACTGAGTACCACGCCCCGGCACACAGCGGAATGATAAAAACAAGCCATAACTTATAAACCCATACAATGACAGTGATCGTTACAAACATCAATGGGTATAGATACCATATTTTTTTCCTTCTTTTTCTCTTTCTCAAACTTCCACCCCCTGCAAAAATGCCTGCCCATCTACTCCCCGCTCTGCAAATCTCCTTGCCAGATTTACCGGCAGTTTCCTGCCTGTCCACTCTCCATGATCAACGAGCAGTACCGTCTGGTTTTTACTTTTCATATAATTGTCACCGGTTCGGTCAAATGCCCCGATCTGCTCAATCCTCCGCCTGATGCTTCCCTCACCGCTCACCACGCTTTTTACAAGAATACCAATATTGATAAAACGATACGTATCATTCAGTATCCTCTCCGAATCCATCGTTCCCCCTGCCATATTTTTAATGCGGTCGGGAATATTTCTCACATCATCTGTATGAAGCGTCGTCAGTCCGTATGTACCAGTACTAAATGACTCCAAAAGATACCTCACCTCTTCCGAGCGCGCCTCAGAGAGAATGATCCATCTTGGGAGCTGTCTCAGGCTTGCCTTGATCGCCGCCGTATATGTGAAATTTTCCGCCACTTTCATTTCCACACAATCCTTATTGGGATTTATTTTTGCATAATGGATCTCCATCGTATCCTCAATCGTGATCACTCTCTCACAATCCGGAATAAATCGGGTGAGATATTTTAAAAGCTCGGTCTTTCCCGCGCCCGGCATACCGCAGATCGCGATATTGCAATGGGACAAGATACACTCCTCCAAAAATGCCGCCACCCGTTCGTCACAATACCCATCTGCTAACATCTTTTCTTTCTGCAAGCGTCTGACTGCCGGAATCTTGCGGAGAGAAATCGTCACACCGGCACTGGTGACGCACTCATGGACAATACTGATCCTCAACTCCTCTGTCTCCGTCTCCAATACTGGATTCATTTTATTGAACGGTATGCTGACCACGCTTGATACAAGCGAGGCAAAACGCCCGACAAATGAATCCGTAAGCACCTCTCCCGCCTGATAGCGCCCCTTGCTCAGATCATCGATCCAGAGCTGCCTTCCGTTCCAATTTATATCTGTCACATCCTCCGATACGATATATGGGTATAAAAGCCCATAATCCTGTCGCTTTAACAGAAATTTTTTCTCAAACTCTTCCATGCTCATCCCTTCTCTCCCGGGTTAAATTCCGGCAGCGAAAGCCCGGAATCCGTCCCCATGCTCTTAAAAAAACTTTCAAACATCCCCTGAAACATTTCCGTGACCGGCTCCCTGAATAAGATCACCACCGCCACCAGTGCCATAACGACCAGTACTGCCACAACAATTTTTCCGTACTCCTGCAAAAATTCCGTCATATCTGTCACCCCCTCTTTCTTAAATATCCAAATTTTTGTAAAAACAGATCGTTCGTCTCCTTTGAAAATGGATTCTCCCTCTCATGGGAAAACGCCTTTATTTTCTTTTTGTCCTCCCCGGTTATCGTCCAGACTTCCTCGTACTGCTCCGGACTCTTCGCAAAAGACGCCTCCAGTCTGCTCCAAAACTCTTCTGTCCGCCAGATCGAAGACGGTTCCAAAACCTCCATAAATTCCCGACTGACAAAACGCACATACCCCTGCCCCGCCTCGGAAACGCTTTGATTCGCCGGCTGTACAACTGTTACCGTAAACTCTGCCCCTGCCTTTTTCCCATCACCATACCGTCTTTCCTCTCCCTGAGACATATAAAAACGGCTTCCATACTGATCGCGCACACTGACACAAATTTTATAGTCTCCCTCTCTGCTGGCATCAAATCCTCCCCACGAAATCTCCCGCTCTTTTTCTAACTGTTCCGCAGACTCCGTATCGTCCTTTGCTGTCATGCTTTGAATGATATCCTCTTTTACAGCCTCCTGCCCCTCCTGCTCCGAGACAAAAAAGTACCGGTCATAAACCGTAAGCTCCGGTTTCTGATTTGACAGGATTTCATACTCCTGTGAAAATGTGCCGGAAATCCCAAATGAATTTACCGCCTGATATAAAATCTTCCCTTTTCCAATATTTTCCTTTTTTGTGGGAAGTCCCCGGGACGCCTCACACTCCGTTCCATCGGGTAGAACAACTTTCTCAAGCTTTATCTCCTTTGTCAAGTCCCCATCCCGCTCATCCTCCGCCTGCATTCCGAAAAGCAAAATGTCTTTTGTCACATTTTCGCCCTCATAAAAGGAAAACGTGCCATAACTATTTTTTAATACCGGCCGCTTTACCCAGAGCGCATACAAGGTGATCTGGTCGCCATGCTCCCCGAGATTGCGGATCAGGACACCGTCTTTATAACGGATATCCTCCTTTTCCACTGTGCTGACCGGCTTCTCCGACCACCCGACAAATCCGTAATCCTCCCGCCAAAAGCTGCATGATTCAAGTGCTTTCTCCTCATCGACATATACGGTCTGGCTTTTCATGCTGCCGGAGCCTCCATTTGGCATAAAGCAGATTTCATAGCGCTCTCTGCCGATATACAGTTTCTTTTCCCCAGCCTCCAACGTAAACCGTTTCTTTTTCTTTAAACGGAACGATTGCTTCACAATCTCCGGTGATTCCCCGGAACTTATCCGCAGCAGATTTCTCCCCTCGCTATAATCCGCCGGACACAGCTCACATTTTGCACGCAGGGAAATTTTCCTGTCTGCCGCCAGAACCATCCCCTTTTCCAGAAAAATCCGGTTAATGGTTGGAGTTCCGGACAGTGTCATCGTTCCCGCCTCATAGCGAAGTCCGTATTCCGTCCCTTCTAGTACCCCATTCCGGATCTCACAACTCCCCCGGCTTTTCAGCGCACAGCCTTTACTTTTTATCTCTCCGCCGGACATTACGACGTGTCCCCCATTTGCATATACGGTATCCTCTGCCCCCTGTATGTTTCCACCGTTTACAGAAAGCGTCCCGGACGCCATACTGCCAATAAAAATCTGCGTCCCATGTTCCGCTGTATTATTCCGGATGCTTCCGCCGCTCACAATGACCTCCGAAGCCGCGGACAGATAAATCCCTCCACCCCGCTGTCCTTCCGAATGGTTCAGACTGATCTCTCCCCCTTCAATCACGACCCGTCCGCTTTCATTCGTATAGATCGCGCCTCCCCCAAAAGACGCCC
Source organism: Roseburia sp. (assembly GCA_023664685.1). Lineage (GTDB taxonomy): Bacteria > Bacillota > Clostridia > Lachnospirales > Lachnospiraceae > Eubacterium_F. The sequence continues at coordinate 14,607 of JAMPFC010000061.1, forward strand.
GGTTCTCACGAAGCAGACCGCCCGTGATCTTCAAAGTTCCCTGATTGTAAATCGCACCGCCATATCCGCCGCAAGCCTCTCCGTTTTTCACATATCCCCTTGCAAAATTTCCATAAACTGCGCCATCTTTGATCCAGACCGTTCCCCGGTTGTGGATCGCTCCTCCCCGCCCGTCAAAGCCGGAATCATCGCGCTGCCCAGCCACCACATTGTCTCTTATCGTACCGCCCTCCATAAGAAATGTGCCGCCTTTCTCGACACGGACTCCACTCCCGCCGGTCATTGAAAGATTATCATTTATCATACTTCCCTTTTTCATAACGACAGTGCCGCCCGCATGAACGGTAACCGCTCCCCCGCCATCGGTGTAAGAGGAAAAATTGTAATTGCCGGTGAGCTTCGTTCCCGAGTCAATGACCACGCTGCCAGACGTCACCTCGATCAGCTTTCCGTTAATGTCCCCTGCCGCCTGTCCACTCTTCCCGCTTCCCTCTAACGTCACGCGGTCGAGCCGGAGGGACTCCCCCTGCATATTTAGTAACGTCCCCTTATATGTATTTCCAGACGCAGCCTTTCTCCGGAGTTTATATTTCCCACCGCAGATCGTCTTCCTCCCTTTTACCTGTAAAATTTTTCCAACCGCAATATCCTTTTTTAAGACAATCTGCATCTCGCTGTTCGACGCCAGCGCCTGCTCAAGCCCACTCTGGGAACTCACCGATTTTTTTACTGCTGCATGGCATATTTTGACAGGCTTTACAAATCCCTTCCCTTCTCCCATTTCTCTGCCTTGCCACATTTGTCCTCCTGCCCACACAAGCACCAAAAGGATCACTCCAGCCAGAAATCTTCTTTTCCACCGTATTTCCACTCCTGCTTCCTCCCTTCCTCTGTCGTCTTCTCCGCCCATTTTCCCATCTGCTGTTCTACGCCTCTTTCTCTCCTGTTCCTACTCCCATCACTTCCCTCACGTTTTCCTTTGTCTCTCCGCTCGTTCTCTTCCTGTATTTCTTTCTTCCGTTCTTCAAGCAGACACACTGTTTCCCTGACCGCAGAGATAAAATCATAGTTTACATTCTTAAGATCACAGGAATAGTTTTTTAAAAGAAACGGAATCACATTTCCTTTTGTCAGGGCGTCCGCAAATTTTCTGCTGTAAGGAACTGTGCCTACTCGATTTCCCGGCAGATCAAACCGAGTAATAATATCGCTTTTCGTAATAACCGAAGCCACATCATAATTTCCAATGACATAAAATGCTTTCTTTTTAATCTCGGAATAATTTCTGAAAAAATGTGATAAAAGCTGATTGTTCTGACACAGATTCACAACGATCAAATCTGCTTCGTTTAAGATTTTCCTTGAACTCTCGAGAGGAGAAGAAGAAAGATCGACACATACCGTATGGTAATGCTGCTCCAACAGTTCCATTACCTCTCCGGCATGCCGCTTGAGGCGAAATTCCATCAGATCCCGGTTCATCCCGCCTGTGGGAAGATAAAATACCCTCTGGTCAAAAACCGAAAGACATGTCCGGTAGATCATGCCCGAATCAACTTCTCCCCCTGTATCACAATAGCTCAGTACCCTTCCCAATCCATTTTCTACAAAGTATGAATTTGTCTCTTGCAACATATCATAGGAATTTTGGTTTAGAAACATACTACCAAGATTATTGATACTCGAATGATTTTCAAATAAGATCATATCAGATGGCTCATATAGAGCCGATAGTATACTGATACAGGACATATTTCCTGTAACTCCGGACTTCCCCGGAGAATTGCTCCAAAAAGCAATTTTCAAAAAATCACTTCCTCCATATTCAATTTCGGTGGAATGGAACTATCATATCACCCTTTTAGGATTTTGTAAATTGTTACTTTTTTACAAAAATGGAGAGGAAAATTTATAAGGTATTACATAATGGAAGAAGATAGGCGGGATTCCCCCGGTGCAGCACGCTCGCGCTCTCAAAATCACGCAGCAGCACTAATAACGCAAAATACGCGTTCTAAGTGCTGGCGGATTTTAAAGGCTGCATGGAGGGAATCCCGCCTGCTTTTATAAGTTCTTAGGGGTGGCAAAAGCGCCTTCGGCGCTATGCTCTGGATTATACCAATGCATCATTCTGCAGGATTTCATTCAAATCA
>JAMPFC010000062.1 GCA_023664685.1 Roseburia sp.
TATCCAGTATATCGTCTTGGATCTGGAAAGCGATCCCCAGATTTTTTCCCGCCTGTTCGAGATTATGAACCGTATCCTCCGTGGCACCGGCTAAAATCCCCCCGATCATAAATGCTGCCTCCAATAAAGCAGATGTTTTTGTCTCATAGACAAAAAACAACGTCTTTTCATCGACAAAATGTCCATTCTTCTCCACATCCACGACCTGTCCGCCGACCATGCCATACATCCCTGCCTTTTTTCCGAGAACCCGCAGAGCCGCCGCCACACGGTATGGTTCCGCACTGCTGTCAAATGCACGGAATGCTGTTTCATAGGCAAGATTCAACAGCGCATCCCCCGCAAGGATTCCCATCGCCTCACCAAACTTTTTATGCGTTGTAAGTTCTCCCCTGCGATAATCATCGTTATCCATCGCCGGAAGATCATCATGAACAAGTGAATACGTATGGATCATCTCCAACGCCGCCATAAATGGCCCGACCGCAGATATTTCAGAACCGCCGCATATCCGGTATGCCTCCCGCATGATAACCGGACGGAGCCGCTTTCCCCCCGCACGGACGCTATAATTTACCGCTGAAAAAATCGTTTTCTGATATCCCGTCTCCTCCGGAAGATAGCGAATGATTACTTCCTGTGCCTCCGCGGCACGTTCTGCAAGAACCTGTTCAAAATCATTCATCTTCACTGTCCTCCGTTTCTCTCTTCATCAAAACCTCGATCTTTTTTTCTACCCGGTCGATCGCCTTATTTCCCTGCATCACAAGCTTCATCCCGTGGGAAAATGTCTCATAAGCCTCCTCGAGTGAAAGCTTTTCATTTTCCATCTTGTCCACTGTCTGCTCCAACTGCTCCATGATCTCTTCGAGTTCCATACGATACCTTGCCTTTCTTTCTGACCGGATCAATCTACTGATTCGGTCTGCCGATTTGATCTACTGATCTGATCTCTATTTTCCGGAGGGTGCAACCTCCGTCACTTTCGTCTTTACTGTTCCATCTGCCAGTGTGATATCCACACGGTCTCCCGGTGCAACCCGCTCCACACTGTCTACCATTTTCCCATCCGCCCCAGACACATACGCAAATCCACTTTCTAACCTCTTTAATGGGGACATCCCGTCAAGACGTCCTGCCAGTACATTCAGCCGGTATCTGGAATCGTCGAGAAGCTTCTTCATCTGCTTAACAAGCTTGTCCTCCATATCCGCGGCATACTGTCTCTTCTGAATGACCTGATTTTCCGGATTATATATTTTCAACTGCTTCTCTCGGTACAAAAGCGCCTCTCTTGCCGCATCACTCCGGTCAAATATGTTTCGGAGCATTCTTTCTTTGTACAAGTAAAGCTCCTCTAGTACACTCCTCACCTCATAAACGACAAGTTCCGCCGCCGCCGAAGGAGTAGGCGCCCTGAGATCTGCCACATAATCTGCAATCGTCGTATCCGTCTCATGTCCCACCGCCGACACGACCGGCGTCTGGCACTCATAAATCGCCTGTGCTGTATTTTCTTCATTAAATGCCCAAAGATCCTCGATCGAACCGCCGCCTCTGCCGACAATGATCGCATCCACACCGAGTTGATCCAGATACCGTATCCCCTTGACGATCGTATCGGACGCCCCCTCACCCTGCACCTTTGCCGGATAAAGGATAAGCTGAACGTATGGATTTCTCCGTGACGATATATTGATCATATCTTGGATCGCCGCCCCGGTCTCTGCTGTGACGATCCCGACCCGTTTTACAAAACGGGGAAGCGGCTTTTTATGGCTTTCTTTAAAATATCCCTTCTGCTCCAGTTTCTTTTTAAGCTGCTCATATTTTTCATACAGGATACCGTCCCCGGCAAGTGTGATCTTTTTGGCATAGAGCTGATATTTTCCATCCCGCTCGTACACGCTGATCGTCCCGCCGATCACGACCTCCTGCCCGTCAGTCATACGAAAATCAAGCCCTCTCCGGTCTCCCGCAAACATCACGCAGGAAAGCGCCGAAGAACGGTCTTTCAACGTAAAATAAATATGCCCGGAACTGTGGTATTTGCAATTCGATATCTCTCCTTTTACAAAAACAACCGACAGGGCATATTCCCTTGAAAACATATTTTTTATATACTGGTTGATCGCTGAAACAGAATATACTTGTCCTCTATTCATTTACAATATTCCCCAACATTCCATTGATAAAGGAAGCGCCTCCCTCAGCACCATATTTTTTCCCTAACTCTACTGCCTCATTGACTGCCACCCCAACAGGAATGTCGTCATCATACAATGCCTCATATACTGCCAGACGGAGTATGGCAAGCTCCTCTTTTCCGATCCGGTCAAGCTTCCACCCCTTTGAATGGGCGGATATCGCAGAATCGATCTCCTTCAGGGAGTCACCGATCTTCTCGAGCCGCATCAGCATATATTCCTTCTCTTTTTCCTCAATGTCATGAGTCAGAAAATAAGTGTCCAACTGCTCCCCGAACTCTGCCTCCCCATAAAATTCTCTCTGAAAAAGCAGCACAAAAAGCTGCTCCCTGACTTCTCTTCTGGTCATATGGATCTCCTAAATGTCTCTTTTTCATGAACCAGTCCGGCGGCGCAGGCCTGAAAAAAACTTCAAACCTGCGTCATCGAACCATTCTTATTCCTTATCCGGTGAAGCAATTCCGGCAATCCTGACATTTACCTTTGTCACCTCAAGGCCGGTCATGCTGTTTATCGCCTGCGAAACCTTCTCCTGTACCTTTGCGGATACCTTTGGAATACTGTAACCAAATCTCATATTTACTGCAATATCCAGTTCTGCCTTATCGTCTGTGATATCCACTTTTACCCCTTTTGAATGGTTCTTGACACCCAGTTTCCCGGCAATGTCATTGATCCCGTTTCCTACCATAGACTCGATTCCATCCACTTCGGAAGCGGATATACCCGCGATCGCTGACACTACCTCACTTGCGATCTGAACCTCGCCAATACTATCTTCTGTACCAAATACATCTTTTGCCATATCTGTCACCTCATTTGTCGCAAAACTATATATCTGCCAAAAAAGCATATATACAGTTTATAGTTTACCACATTCATCCTTTTTTGCCAACAGGAGAAATAACAATTTTATCGGAAGCACACTCTGATTTTCGTTTTACGACGTCTTCAATCTGTGCGATCTGCTGTTCCGTAAGGCTTTCTGCATTCACGATAACATCCACGCTGTCCTCTACGATCGTGACCACCACATCCTGAAATCCTTTCGCGGCAAGCAGATTCTCCGTCGCTGTCTCTTTTTCATTTACCGCAGTCATCGCCACGATTTCATTCATCGCCTTTTCCTTTTGTACCTCAGATGCACTGTCGCTGTTCACAAGTTCCAAAAGCGTCTCTTTGTTTTTTGCCCTTGTCTGCTCTCTGGAAAGTTTCGCCGCCTCAAAATAGTCACCGGTCACAGTATTGTTTACAAGCACTGCTTCTCCGGCATTTTCTTTGGAAGCGATATCCTCGTCGGATATATCTGTCACGGCGTCATCCGCTACCTCGCTGCCCGCCGCATCGTCCGTCACCGCAGCCTGTGAAACACTTTCCGCTGTCTGGTTTTCCGTCTCCGCATCACCCGGGGCAGTGTCGTCTGACGCATTTTCTGCCACATTTTCCATATCCTGCTGGTTCAACACACCCACTGCGAGCTCACTGTCATCCGTAAGGCTCAAATATCCGGCAAGTGCTACCATGACTACCAGTGCCGTTATAATAATCTGATTTTTGCGCAAAAGTTTTTTCACTACTTTGCCTCCTTACTTTTCATTACTTTAATTTTATGACTCTCCACAGAAAATAATGCAGAAATGCCATCTATAATTTCTCTCTGTACTGCTGCCCGGTTTCCCCCGTCACAAACAATCAGGATTCCCTCGATCTGCGGTTCTACCTCCCGGATCACATATGGAGACGTATTGTCATTTTCATCCTGTATGAGTACGGTCTCCTCCTCCCGCCGCTTCTCTTCCACCGTATTATCCTTTAGCGTCACCTTTTCCTTTGACGCCCGCAGCGTGATCATCACATCCACCTCCCCGACGCCATCAACCTTTTCAAGAATCGAGCGCACCTGCTCCTCCATCGTATTTTTATAAATCTGAAGATCATCTCCGGGTTCGTTTTCCTTCTGAACCGTCGCACGCTCTTCCTCCCCCACCTCCTCTTTTTCAAACAAACCGCTGCAGGAGATCAAAAGGAGCAGGACGCCGCAAAGAATCATGATCGTGATCTTGACCGGCCCGGCACTCTGTATGATTTCTTTGATCTTGTCCGTCAGCTCATCTCTCTTCATCGCTGTCTCCTCCTTCCCCTTTCCACTCCCTCTCCAATAGTTCCTCCCGCTTCTCTCCGAGCATCCGCAGTTCGTCCTCATCAAAACTCTGCTCTGCTTCAAACAGGTTCTTCTCCAACACATCATCCAAAAAGGCGTCGCCGGTAAACCACGAAAACAATGGCACCATCACAAGCAGGACGATGATCAGTCCCTCGACAAACCGAAAATACCGTGCGTATTTCGATCTGGAAAAAAGATTGGATATGATTGAAAATAAAAGAATAAATACGGTAATGTTCTTTACCACATGAAGGATTTCTTCCACCTTCTCATCCTCCTCCCGGATTCGTCGCTGCGATCACGATCGTCAGCGTGATCAAAAACATAACAGCAGTCATAAATACAATATGTAAAAGCAGTCTTCCGCTGTCTGCGGTACTCTGGAACACCGATACGATCCGCTTGTCCGTAACCGGCTGGGAAAAAGCCGCCAGCCCTTTATAAACAACGGTAAAAACCGCCAGTTTCATAATTGGTACGACACATATGATACATACTGCCGCCAAACCGCCCACCCCGATCGCACTTTTTATCAATACTCCGGTACCGATAACCGTGTCTGTCACACTTCCAAACAGATTCCCGACTCCGGGCATGCTGCTTGCGGTCTTAAAAACAGCACTGCGCTTCACACTGTCAAGTGCCGGCATGATCAGTCCCTGTATCCCCTGATGACCGATCATGACTGCGAGGACAGCCTTTGTCCCAAAGCGTACAAATCCTCTCAAAAGGGAGGCAAATCTTGTGAATTTCCATTCGGTGAGCGGATTCAGGATGCAGATCAGAAAATACACCTGAACGATCGGCAGAAAAATCTTCACCAGTACATTTTCCGCCACAGCGATGGCAGAAAGCGCCGCCTGATAAAACGCCATTGAGGCAGCACTTCCAGAACTCCATGTCAAAGCTATTGAAAAAGAAGGAACAAGCACACTCATAAAATGGACGATGTCTGCAAGTACGTCCGATGCCACGGAAAATGACGAAAAAAATCCACCCGCCATAACAGACACCGAAAGAAAATAAATGATCTGGAATCCGGTATCCCCCATCTGCTTTTCATACATGCTTGACGAAAAGTTTAGAAAAACCCCCGACAACACACCGTATAAAATAAGCTTTATAAAGGTATTTTTATTTTTTTCAAACTGATGAACCAGATAACTCCTGACATAACCTCCGATTCCCTTAAGGGACAGCTCGCCATCTCCTTTCATGACCTGCTCCACATAATCCTGTATCGAAAAATCAATCTCCTCCTCCTTCATTTCCTGCAGAGCCTCCTCGACCTCCTCGAGCGGAATGCTGTCGTAGATCGTCTGAAATGTATCCGCATCCCCGGCCTCTTCTCCCCTTGCTGTCGTCCCCCAAAATCCGGCGGCCAGAATACAGCATGTACAAACCGCCGCTCTCAAAAACCAAATCGAACGAACATTCATTATGACCGCCCTCCATTCCTCCTATACTTGACACTATTCGGCTATGGTACAAGTTCGCCGATCGTCTCCAGAAGGGACTTGAGAACCGGAAGGCTCACCACGATCATACTCATTCTTCCGAAAAAATCCACCTGTCCGGCAATGGCACCCTGTCCGGCATCCCGGCACACGGACGCTGTAAATTCCGAGAGATAGGCGATCCCGATCATTTTAAAGATGATCTTGATATACGTTTCGCTGATTCCGGTATACGCCGTCAGTTCATGGAACATGTCCACAACATACTCAAATTTACTGATCCCAAAAAAGAATATAATGATTCCGGAAACGATCGTGATCCATATGCTGATTTCCCTCCTCATTCCGCCAACGACGATAGCAAGCGTCATGCCTGCGACCGCCACCAAAGCGATCTTTCCCATATCTTTCCCCCTCACAGTGAAAACAAATTTTCTATCGTTTCAAACAGCTCTGCGATATACGGAATCACCCAGAACAGTACAAGGATCAGCCCGGCAAGGCTTGTCAAAAATGCCTGTTCCTCCCTGCCCGACTGCTTCAAGATCTGGTTGAGCATCGTCACGAGTATCCCTACTAATGCAATTTTAAAAATTATCGTTATCTCCACAGCGAATCCTTTCCGGAAAGTTACACCAGTATGATCACCACCAGTAAGCCTCCCATGACACCACATACATAATAGAGCCTGAGCCTGTTACTCTTTTCCCTCTGCCTCTTTTCAATGATAAATTCCCATTTGTCCAGAAAATAATCGATTGCCCTCTCCTGCGCCTGACGGTCAAGACACCCAAGCTGGCTTCCCATCCCGGCGAGTTCCTCCCTCGCCTCTCGTTCGAGGATTTCTCCCGGCACATCCTGAAAAAGACACTGTTCCCAAATCTCTTTAAAATCCAGTCCGCTCTTTTTCTCCAGACTCCCTGACACATGCCGGAAAAAATTGCCAAGAGGCCCTTTCACTTTGCAGGCTGCCGCCTCCAGTGTCTCTGGCATCGGCGTATTCCGGTAACGAACTTCTCCCTGTATGTATAAAAAAACTTTCTTGATCTCAGTCAAATTGCGAAAGCGGGTCACATACTGGCAGCTTTTATACATGCCAAGAGCAGTCGTACCACATAAAATAATAAAAATCCCCGCCAGTTTAAGCATACATCAGACTCCTTCCTGCCCCATCGCATACATCGCGGATCGTTCCCGGCATCGGCGAATTTGCAAGGATGATACAGCGTTCAAACACACCCTCCCTGACCATCTCCCCAAGCTCCGGCTTTTCCCGTATCTCCTGAAAATCCCTCCCATGAACCGTAGCAATAAGCGCACATCCGCAGTTCATCACATAACGGAGTGCCTGTACATCTCCTTCGCCCCCGATTTCGTCCACCACGATCACCTCCGGGGAAAGCGAGCGCACTGCCATCATCATCCCCGCCGATTTGGGACACCCATCGAGTACATCCGTCCGGCTGCCAAGATCATTTTGCGGCATCCCCCGGTAGCATCCGGCGATCTCGCTTCTCTCATCGACTACTGTCACATTTTTTCCCTTTTCCGCATCCTGTCCTCCCGATACGATGCGGACGATATCCCTTAATAACGTCGTCTTTCCGCATCCGGGCGGCGACACGATCAAGGTATTAAATATCCGCTTATCCGCCCTGACATAACCCATGACCGTTCTGGCGCATCCGATGATCTCACGGGATACCCGTACATTGATAAACGAAATATTCCGTATATTTTTGACCCGCCCATCCTCTACGACTACATGCCCTGCCATTCCGACCCGGTGTCCTCCCGGAATCGTGATAAAGCCCTGTGATATTTCCTCCTCAAAGGCATACAGGGAATATCCGCTTATGTACTCCAACATCTCTTTTAACTCTGACCTGTCCACCTTTTCGCCGCCGAGAACGTGGCGTCTCCGATCCAATACCTCCACCGGCTGTCCGATCCGGAAACGGATTTCCCGTAACTTGTCCAGTTCTATTTCTGCCCGGTTAAAATTTTTCCGGTATTTTGCAGGCAGGATGCTTCTGATCTCCGAATACTCCATATCCCTCCTCCTCTCCTTGTCCCTCTGCCATCACCAAAGGATGCCTGTACTAACTTTATATGCCCGCAATTTTTCTAATATGCTTGAAAGCTGCAAAAAAATATGATACTGTATTAATGAAATCATTTACAGAAAGGACATTAAAAACTATGGATTACGGATTGATTGGAGAAAAGCTGGGACACAGTTTGTCCAAGCCGATACACGAAAGTCTTGCAGATTATACATACGATATCCATCCACTGACCAGAGACGAATTTAAGCCTTTCATGGAAGAAAAGGCATTCAAGGCGATCAACGTCACAATTCCCTACAAAAAGGACGTCATTCTCTATCTCGACTCTATGGACGACAATGCAAAAGCAATCGGCGCAGTCAATACGATCGTCAATACCGGCGGAAAACTCCGCGGCTACAATACCGACTTCTCCGGTTTTGATTATATGGTACTCCGACATGGGGTAGAACTGGAAAATAAAAAAGTAGTTGTCCTCGGAAACGGAGGAGCTGCACAGGCGATCAAGGCAGTCGTAAACAAACACCATGCCAGAGAAATGATCGTGGTGGATGTCATAGACGATGGCGAATCGATCACCTATGAAGAATGTTTTGAAAAACATACTGACGCTGACGTGATCATCAACACAAGCCCGATCGGCATGTACCCAAAAGTAGACGCAAGTCCGGTTGACCTGACCCGCTTCCCTGACTGTAAAGCAGTTATGGACGTCGTTTACAACCCGCTCACGACGAAACTCGTCGCTCAGGCAAAAGAGCTTGGCATGATCGGGGTAAATGGTCTGGAAATGCTCGTCGCTCAGGCAAAATATGCGGTCGAGATCTTTCTGGATACAAAAATCGATGAAGACAGGATTCAGGAAATATATGAGAAGATAAAGAAGGATTTTTAAACCAGCCAAAAACACAGGCAACAAAATCGTTCAAAACAAGCGCAAGCAAGCTTGCGAAACGTTTTTCACTGATTTTGCTGCCTGTGTTTTTTTACTATTTTGAGATTGCTTGGAAGGCTTCTTCAAGATCCTCAATGATATCATCTGCGTTTTCCGTACCGATGGAGAGGCGGATCGTATTCGGGCGGATTCCCTGCTCTAAAAGTTCCTCTTCATTCAGTTGGGAATGGGTCGTTGATGCCGGATGGATCACAAGGGATTTCACATCCGCTACATTGGCGAGAAGGGAAAACAGTTCAAGATTATCAATAAATGCTTTCGCCCGATCGGCATCACCCTTTATCTCAAATGTGAAGATCGAACCGCCGCCATTCGGAAAGTATTTCTTATAAAGGGCCTGTTGGGAAGCATCCTCGGCAACAGACGGATGGTTTACCTTTTCCACCTGTGGATGGTTCGCCAGATATTTTACAACTTTCAATGCATTCTCCACATGTCTCTCAACCCGGAGTGACAGTGTCTCAAGCCCTTGAAGGAAAAGAAAGGCATGGAACGGAGACAAGGTTGCGCCGGTGTCACGAAGCAAAATCGCACGAATCTTCGTCACAAATGCCGCCGGTCCCACCGCCTCGGTAAAACTGATTCCGTGATAGCTCGGATTTGGCTCCGTGAGAGAGGCAAATTTTCCACTCGCTTTCCAGTCAAATTTGCCGCCTTCCACGATCACGCCGCCGATCGCTGTACCGTGTCCGCCGATAAATTTTGTCGCAGAATGAACAACAATATCTGCTCCGTATTCGATCGGACGCACCAGATACGGTGTGGCAAATGTATTGTCGATGACAAGCGGTATTTTATTTTCGTGAGCGATCCCCGCCAATTTTTCGATATCAACCACATCTGAGTTTGGATTTCCCAATGTCTCGATAAATACCGCTTTTGTATTTTCCTGTATCGCGTTCTTTACCTCCGCTTCATCAAACGGATCAACAAATGTCGTCGTGATCCCATAGTCGGTCAGCGTATGTGCGAGAAGGTTGTAAGTACCGCCATATATGTTTTTTGCCGCCACGATATGATCTCCGGCATGTGCAAGATTCTGTATCGTGTACGAGATCGCCGCCGCACCGGAAGCTACTGCCAACGCCGCTGTGCCGCCCTCTAAGGCAGCGATCCTCTGCTCAAATACATCCTGCGTCGGGTTTGTCAGCCTTCCATAAATATTTCCGGCGTCACTCAGGCCAAATCTCGCCGCCGCATGCTCGCTGTTGTGAAACACATACGAGGAAGATGCATAAATCGGAACCGCCCTTGCATCTGTCACCGGATCCGGCTGCTCCTGTCCGACATGTAACTGCAATGTCTCAAATTTTAAATTTCGCTCTGTATATTTCTTTTTACTCATGATAATTACCTCTTTTCCTTTTACTATTTCCTATCGGATTACAAGGAAATAGTATCACAGAATTTCCTTTCTGTCCAATACATCATACAAAGAGCCAGTTATAGTTTTTACCTATAACTGGCCCTTATCTTTAAATTTTGCGATTTCCTCCAGATATTTTTTGCCAAGCGGGCTGACCGCTGCCCCCTTGCGCACCAGATACCCGATCGTCATGATCTCATCCGACCGGAGCCTCACCGCACAATAATCCGACCCATTCAATTCCTCGCACAAAATTCCGGAGCAGAGCGTATAACCATTCAATCCCACCATGAGATTCAACATGGTAGCCCTGTCATTTGCTTTGATCAACTGCTTATACCCGTATGTACTCAAAACCTCCTCCGCAAAATAAAAGGAGTTATAATTTCCCTGTTCAAACGACAGACACGGATAATCTTCCAGTTCCTCTAACGAAACCTGTTTCTGATTAGAGAGCGGGTGTCCTTTCCACATATACACATAAACCCCGCATTTTAAAATCTCATGAAACTCCAGTCCGTATTCGCGAAACATCTTTGTCAATACCTGCCGGTTAAAATCATTCAAAAATAAGATCCCAATCTCGCTCTTAAAATTCTTAACGTCCTCAATAACCTCATACGTCTTTGTCTCATGTACTGCAAATTCATATTCTTCCATTCCAAACTGCTTCACCATCTCTACAAAGGCATCCACTGCAAACGAATAGTGCTGCATGGAAACACTGAATTTCTTTTTTTCCGGCTTCTTATCCACATACTTGGCTTCAAGCAGCTTATACTGCTCCACCACCTGTCTCGCATAACCGACAAATTCCTCGCCCTCCGGTGTCAGGAAAATACCGCGGTTTGTGCGCCGGAAGATTTCAAAACCTGCCTCTGCCTCAAGTTCCCGGATCGCCGCCGACAAGCTCGGCTGTGAAAGAAACAGCTTTTTTGCCGCCTGATTCATAGAGCCGGAATCCGCAACCTCGATCACATATTTTAACTGCGCCAACGTCATTCTTTTTTTTCACTCCTTACTGCTTTTCATAATAACAGACAAGATCCTCGCCCTCGCGGAATTTGCTGTTACTGCGAAACATCATGTATTCCCCATCTCTTCCTTTGTACATATCGCCCGTAAAAAGATATTTTCTCTGGGGGAGATAATAAACATTGGCATCATCTCCTCCTATGATCTTCGTAAATTCCTTGTCGCCATATTCCGCTTCAAAAATCCCCTCTCTCGTCGCTAACAAAATTGTATTTCCGCTTACTCCCATCGTAAAATTCTGTCCATACGGCCCCTCTTCTGTGAAATTTTGGATATCAGCTCCTGTATCAAGCGAGTACTCTTTTTCACCACTGTCCGGATCATAGACAGCAAGCTCAACTTTTCCTGTCTGCTGGTTATTAACCGGACAAACAAAAAAATCTTCGCCGGCATGAGGATATGTTTCTGTTCCTATGTCCAAATCTTTTTCCACCATCTTTTGTCCTGTATCCGCATTATAAACTTCACAATGCATTGTAGTATACCCTTTGCCATCTATACTTTGAATCTCACTGTTCAAAATACTGCCATCTCCTAGAACTCCAAAATTCTGTATTGGCTGTGCGATCCCGTAATCTCCCTCGATCGGGATCTGAATGGTCTCAACTGTTCCCTCCTCCTCATTGATCTTAAGGACAATATAGCAATCCGTCTCATAATCTCCCTTCACTTCCCCCTCCTCACCTTCTTTATATAATTTATTTAGACTTGCGTCATTTGACATATACGGTCTCAAATCGTCATATATATTAAGATACAGATATCCGTCTGCCGTATAGAAATGTTCCCCGAGCGTCACTTGTTTTCCCTCATACATTTCCGCAACCGTATTGAGCCATGATGGTTCCTCCCTGTCCCAATTCGTTCCATTCCATACGTATTTGTAAAATCTTCCTCTTATACCACCATTCTCACTAAATTCCTGCGGGAATACCGTAATATCTCCTTTGGAATCAAGTACCGGCTTCCCCGCTAGCCCAAAACTGTCCAACTCCTGAAACATCTCTTCCTTTCCATATGGAAAAAAGGAACTCTCCTTATATATTTTCCCCTCCTCTTTCTGAACAATCTCCGAAGTCTCCGCTTGCTCCGGCGTAGATGCGATCGAGCAGCCGCAAAAAACCACAGCGAGCATCAGAACTACAGAGGTTAGAACGGTCGGTTTGCGGTACTTCATCACACTCACGATCCGATCCTTCACCACTCCCACACTAAAAGCAGCATTCTGATTCAGGATTCCTGTCCTCCCGACAGCCATCGATACAAGAAGGTACGAATACTTCACCCTTGCCTCCTCGCCCAATTCCCGGATGACCGCCTCGTCACAGGATACCTCCATGTCCTTCATCATAAAATGATAGGCGATCCAGATAAACGGATTGAACCAATACACACAGACAAGTGCGAACATAACCGGCTTTACAATATAATCCCGTCTTTTTATATGCTTCCGCTCGTGACACAAGATATACTCCCTGTCCTGTTCTGTAATCTTTTCGGAAATATAGATCCGGGGAGAAAAAAGCCCCTGAACAAACGAATTGTCCACTAACGGATGAATGTATACATTATCATATAGCTGTCTTGCGTCTGAAAACCTCCTGTGATTCCTGATCATAGACACGACCATGAATAGGAAAAGGGCAAACACGCCTCCGCCCCATATGATAAGGAGCCACGTATCTGCTTTTATTTGCGGGAAGAAAAACCCATCTTCATCTGCCTGCGGCATCTCCGCCTGCTCCGCTTTTGTTTCATAAAGTGTATCCCGGGACGTCAGATCCTGACTATCATACAGACTTTTTTCCGCTCTCTGGTCTGCCTGCGGCACATAGAAGTTTTTTTCCTCCTGCGCACCGGCAAACTGCGAGGCGATCCTTTCGATCTTTATATTCTGGTTCGTCTGGGAAACCCTGCTTCCAAGCTGTTCCGGCATCATATCGTAAATCCCCCCGATCGATACCGGACAGATAAGCCGGACTGCCGCCACTAGCCATAAAATATACATCCCCTTGCGCGGCATTTTTTTCATAAGCGGCCGGATGATCAGAAGAAAGACCACGATTACCGAAACCGTTACACTCGTATCAAAAAGATACCTCAGTACTCCATTTGCCGAAATACTCTGAATCACATCTTCAAATATCCTTTGCATGGCTATCCCCTCACCTTCCTCATAAGCGGTCAATTATTTGTAGATTATAATTAGTCTATCATCTATAGACCCTATTGTCAAGCGATTTTTTCCTGCTTTATATGATCTACTTTACATAATCGAGATTTCCCGTCTGGCAGTCCACCATCGCATAAGCTTCCTCTCCTGTCTCCTCACAGAAATAAAACACCCAATATGGCTTTGCCACATATTCTGTCCCCGCTTCATGCTGGCACCATGCGCCTTTTGGATTACACATCCGGTAACTCAATGCAATCCTCGTCATCTGCCCTGCTATTTTTCCCTCTAACTGCTTCAATGCACTCTCTAACGAAACAAGCTGCTTTAGTTCCTGTATCGTCTCTTTTTTATAAATAATCCCCTCGGTGGAGAGATAAGACTCTGCCCGGCTGCAGGACGCTACAGTAACCCGGTCATCACAGCACAGAACCGTATCATCCGGATCCACCTCATTACTTTCGAGATCAGTCATTATGTTTATTCCCTTATAACACTTTTCAAAGGAAAATACAAGTACCTGTTTTTCCCTGTCCTTTGCGGGATATACATCCACCTTGCGCACCCTTGTCTCAAATTCATGACCGGCCGCCCGTTCCCAGCGCTCCACCATTTTTTCTGCCAGTTTTACCGCCTTTTCAAGAGAAATTTCCCCATCCCGCAGTCTGTATGTTTTATCTGTATAAGGACGGTTCAGATAGACCGTCTCCAAAATCTCCGTATCCTCATATTCTTCCACCCGGTCATTCCTCTGATAATTGAAAAAACCTGTATTTCCCAGATACAGATGTTCCCCTGTTTTTTCATTGACATATTCAGGCCCTGCCGGCTGCGCACGGAGGTTTTCTTTATAATATTTCTTCACTCTTCTTTTCTTCGGTATAAATTCATCAAAAATCTGTTCTTCCCGCTCCAGTATATCATCTGACTGAACAAACTGGAACACCCCAATTTTCTCCGGTTTCTCGAGATACAAGCCTGCCGGCAGCTCTATATTCTTATATTCCCTTTTTAACGCTTTCTCCCACGTATCCCAAATCTCATCAAGTGTCTGCCTTTTCATAAGAGATTCTTCTTCCATCTCTATCCTGCGCTCACGGTCATTTTCCCACGCATCTTCCTGCACATCCTCCAGTTCATTTTCCCCATCACACCCACTCACCGCCAGAACACATGACAATAACAACAAAATACTGCAAACTGCTTTCTTCCATATTTTCCCTGCATTTTTTCTCATGTGCATACTGCCTCCTTTACAAATCCCTGATCCTGAATTTCCGCCTTCACAAAATTCCGGATCAAATCATCTTTACGGAAACAATATACCTGTTGTTTCTTTCAAACCTCCTGCGAAAATCTTACGAAAGTCTTACGGTTACTCCAAAACCTTCTACATTACAGAAAGTTTTTGTGATATTTCTGTTGTTGTCATTTTTGCATCTTTTTCTAGCAAACCTAATGCTTCCGATTCTTTTGTGACATCCTTTGTGACATTCTTTGTGACATTTTGATTTTTTGTCACAATGGATACTGGCACTTTGGCACTTTGAAGTGCATTAAACTTAAGCATAATATCCCCACCATGAACAATATATTCCGGCTCATCTGCACCAAGCGTTTTGCAAGCATCGCATATCTTTTGAATACCACGTCCCCAACTTTCAATATAGCCAGCCCGATAAATTTTCCCAATACATTCTACCCAAACCTATTAAATTCAATAAATTTAAAATATTGTGCCTATCTTCCATTATTTTCTTTTTTCTTGGAAATTGCCGTAATTTCAGTTTTAACCACAGCTCTATTCCTAATTGCAGTAGTTATTTCATTATACAAATTAACATTGTTTTCAGAAGTTTCAATTGACACTACCAATGAATACCTTACCCTATTGTTATATTTTTTCTGATTTGTTCGCAACTTCCACCATCCAGTAGTTGGATATACCATAATATAATTACTCTGACTTAAATCCACTGCCGTTCCTTCCCATATATCAGAATGAATGGAACCCACATTTCTGTTTTGAGAACCTATTAGCCATCTGTCACTGTCATTTGGCACAAGACTTTTTTCATCCTCATCACGCATAGCCTTGCTAATTCTTTTTTTGAATTCATCTTTTGACTCTGTAGGATTATTTACATCAAATAAGAGTCCACAAGATGGATACCTATATTTATCCTTCCAACCAATTTGTCCTGGACCTGGCTCAATATAATAGGACAATGTCACTCGCATTTTTACTGTATTTTCACCTAAATTCCTTAATATATCAGCCGGCCAGGGAATGTCATGCATATGCATCTCATTAGAAGTAATGCTTCCATTGCTTTTCTTTACAAAAGGTTGCAGCTCATCCTCGATAATCAAATTGACACTATTTTGTGCACTATATATTGCCCGTTCTAAATCAGGAACACCATACCCACAAACTCGAATCAAATTTCTGTAATCATTCTTAGTAGGTTTTGATGGAATAAACGTTCTTAACATCTCATCAGTCCATTCAGCAGAATGTATTAGTAAAGCTCTAATACTTTCCGGCCATAATTGTGGACAATGATGCTGAATATTTGCAAGCATCCAAGCCGCTTGTGCCGTAGCGGGACTTGTCATATTAGTTGCAATTAATGATTTTCCTGTCATAAAATCTTTACAAGTTGTAATCATATCCAAATCCTCAAGTTCTGAATAACCATTTAAAAAACTTTCGTTTGGATTATGACCTAAATTCCCTCCTTCAAATACTACTTCCGGTTTAATCGGCCATTTTGATTTTTCCCACATAATTGATGAAGATGTAAAGGGAGATACTCCACCCCGATCTGCGACAGGTGCATAAGTAGCATACTCCCTTGTCTCTATTTGTGTTTTATCTGTATACGCCCCTACTGTAATTGCATTCCACGCCTGACCGGGATTCTCTACTGAATGTAAACGTACTGCAGCCAAATAATCATCTGCATCTGCAATTTCTTCTACTTGAGTATTTCCTGCTGATATGCACATAAGTCTTTTTCTACCATCTGCAAAATCTTCACCTGTTCCAACTAATAATGCATCTATTGAGGCAGACCACGAAGAGGGTATACCATTTCCCAAATCATTCGATTCCGGTGTTGTAATCGCCATACAAAATGTCCTATTTGCTTCTGGATTTTCTGTCTCTGCAATATAGGCTGCCTGCCGAGTAATGAAGCCATATAATTCTTCATCGTTATCATTGGGGCTATTTAATATTTTAACAGATTCTAAATAGTGATATATTTCGACAACGGACATAC
>JAMPFC010000063.1 GCA_023664685.1 Roseburia sp.
GGTCTTGCTGCAAGTGACCATTATGGCATAGTGATCGAAATAGAATTTTAATGGAAAAGCTGAAAGCATAGTAGTAAAATAAGACATTTGCTAGTTTGGTAAGTGTCTTATTTTTTCAACTAAACGAATTTCCCTTCCTATCAGGAATCCAGTATTTCCAAGTCTCCCCCTCTCCAAACATGGGTTTTAAATGCGTCGGTATGAGATGTTGGTAGTTTCAACATCCATATCGCTACGCATTTAAATAACGGGAGTGCCCATGTGAGGAGAGGGGGAGACTTGGAAATACGGAACCTGATCAATCCCCATTTCATTTGACAGCCCCTCTGAAAAATGTTATGATTCTTAAAAATTACTATTGGAGATCAAAAATGAATGCAAATAAAAAGGGAATCATAATATGTGTGGCGGCTCTTTTTTTGCTATGTGCGGTTCTTCTTGTGAGAGGCGTCTGGTCAGGGACAGAGGATAATTCTACAGATGTAGTAGAAAGCGTAGCGCAGGGACATGAGGTGACAGAAGGCGGCATAGCAGGAGAAGGAGTGAGCGTGACGGGAGAGGCATTTACAGTGTCATCTCCGGCTCAGAGAACGCGGACAGGAGCGGAGAAAGAGGCCTCTGCCGGGAAAGGGAAAAAAGATGGGAAGAAAAATGAAAAGAACGGGGAAAAAGAAAGCTCACAAGCCGGTGATAAAAAGGCTTCGTCAGATCCGAAACGTGCTGCGAGTGGCAAAAACGCTTCAAAAAGCAGTTCGAAGGCAAAGGAGAAAAAGAGCAGCACACCCTCAACCAGTGAGGAAGCAGGCGAGGAGAATACACCTACAGCGTCTTCGGCAAGTCCAGAGCCAACAACGGAGCCACAGGAGGAAAATAAGAAAAATGAGTGTTTGCTGACAGTGACATGTGCGGAGGTATTTTCCCATATGGACAAGTTGAGTGAGAGTGCGGCTAGAGTTATTCCGGCGGATGGTATCATTTTGCAGGGGAATTTTGAATTTACGCCGGGCGAGACGGCGTTTGATGTCTTGAAGCGGGTATGCGCAGAGAAGAAAATTCATTTGGATTATGTATTTACCCCGCTGTATGGAACGTATTATATCCGGGGAATCCACAATCTGTATGAGTTTGACTGCGGGGATGAGAGCGGCTGGATGTACTCTGTGAATGGGGTTGATCCGGGCTGCGGATGCAGCAATTATACACTTTCCAAAGATGATCAGCTCCGGTTTTATTATACGTGTGAATATTAGGAGAAGCGAATGAATTATTTTAGTAATTTTCATCCCGCTGTGATCTTTCTTTATTTTATCGCAGTGCTTGTGTTGAATATGGCGGTTTTTGATCCGGTTCTGTTTTTGATTTCTTTTCTGGGGCTGCTTGTTTTTTATCTGTATCTGAAAGGGATTGGGGAGGGAATGGGATTTGTCTGGAAATGCCTGTTTGTTATTCCGGTGTGCGGCGGGATCAATATGCTCATTAACCACAGGGGGGTGAGCGTGTTTTTTTATATGGCGGGTCTGCCGGTGACGAAGGAGTGTTTATTCTACGGTTGTATGACAGGGACGCTGCTTGCCCTTTCCTTTCTTTTGTTTGGATGCTGGAACCATCTCATGACTTCCGACCGGATCATGTGTCTTTTTGGAAATCGGTTTCCGCATGTTTCCCTTATTTTTTCGATGGCGCTGCGTCTAGTTCCTAAAGTAAGGCGAGATTACCGGAAGATAAGAGAGAACCATAAATTGCAGACGGGAATCCTGACGACACTGATCGGCATGTCTCTGGAGGATTCCCTTGAGACGGGGATCGCAATGGGATACCGGGGCTATGGGAAAAATAAAATGACAGGAAAAAAAGAGATGGGTGCATTCCGTAGGACGAGCATACAGAGTAAACCAATGGGCGTCCGGGAATATTTGCTTTTGGGAGTTTTTTTTCTTTTGTTTTTATGCGGCGTGGGAGCATATATGGCTTCTGGGACGAGGCTGCTCGTGTTTCCGTACATTGATTATACAGTGGACAGGCAGGGGATAGCAGCTTATGTTCTGTTTGGGCTGCTGGTCAATGTGCCGATGCTCATAAATATCAGGGAGGAACTCAGATGGAGACATATCATTTCAAAAATATAAATTATACATACCGTGGTTATGAAAAAAAGGCGTTAGAGGAGGTTTCCTTTTCTGTGGAGGCGGGAGATTTTATCGTCGTGTGCGGCGCCTCCGGTTCGGGAAAATCGACACTTCTCAAATGTCTGAAAGAAGCAAATCCGGATTTTGGATTTGTCATGCAGGAGCCATCGACGCAGATCGTCACGGATAAGGTATATCATGAACTGGCATTTGGCATGGAGAATCAGGGAGTTTTGCCGGAAAAAATGAAACATGCCATCGCAGAGACAGCGACGTATTTTGGGATGGAGGGTTGGCTTGAGAAGGATACCTGTTTTTTGTCCGGCGGAGAGAAGCAGATCTTGAATCTGGCGTCGGTACTTGTTATGGCTCCGGATGTGATTTTACTGGATGAGCCGACGTCACAGTTAGACCCGATGGCCGCTGTGACATTTATCGATCTGTTAAAACGATTGAATACGCAGCTTGGGCTTACGGTAATCCTTGTGGAGCAGAGGTTAGAGGAGGTTCTCTCTGTCTGCGACCGGATGCTTGTGCTTCATGAGGGAAGAGTAGCGGCATATGGCAGTGTACAGGAGGTGTATTCTGGGATCTGTGAGTCCGGACTTTCCGAGGAATATCTTTCTTATATGCCTTCGTATGTGAGGCTTTATCACCGGTTATCCCCGGATAAAAGCGGGTGTCCGAGAAGCGTTAAGGAGTGCCGGAAGTGGTTTTTGGAGAAAAAGCCGGAGTGCAGGCGGAAAGATATAGAGCAGGAAAACGTGAGGACAAAAAGTCCGCATGAGGAAAATAAATCCTGTACGGTGTCGTGCAAAAATGTTTTTTTTCGCTATGAAAAGAAGGGAAGGGATATATTAAAAGACGTCAGCTATGAGGCATATGCGGGAAATATTTATGGTATCGTCGGCGGAAATGGAAGCGGGAAATCTACTTTTTTAAAAATACTTGTTCAGGCGGAGCGGTGTTATCACGGAAAAGCAGATTGTACACAAAAAATTGCCTATCTTCCGCAGGAGCCGAAATATATGTTTATCGGGGACAGGATATGTGATATAATAAAAAGTGACGAGGCAGTCCAAAAATTTGGCCTGACAGAAATTTTGAACCGGCACCCTTATGATGTGAGCGGGGGACAGATGCAGAGGGCAGCGATGGCATATTTGTATGAAATGGACGCTGGGATTTATTTGTTTGATGAGCCGACAAAAGGGATGGATCCGTATTGGAAAAAGAGGTTTGCGGACTGGCTTTTGGAACTTTCCCGGGCGGGAAAGACGGTGATCCTTGTGTCCCATGATGTGGAATTTGCGGCAAATGCCTGCGAATATATTTCTATGTGTTTTCATGGTGAGCTATCCGAGCCTGTAAGGACGGAAAAGTTTTTTCGGGATCATCATTTTTATACGACTGCTGTTCACCGGATCGTCAGGGACAGATATCCGGAGCTTGTTTCGGAAAGGTTTTTGTATGAAAAATAAAAAAGAAATGTTATATGCGGCTTTATTCCTGTTTTGTATCGCTGTTTTGGCATACAGCCTGCTTGGATTGCGGGGAAAGGAATATTATTATGTCAGTCTGGCAATCATTTTATCAGGGGTTCTTGTATTTCTTCTCGGTTTTGAGGGAAGAAGGCCGGAGATAAAGGAACTTACGATCATTGCGGTTATGTGTGCAGTTGCGGTTGTGTCGAGGATTTCTTTTTTCTTTCTTCCGCAGATCAAGCCAATGGCGGCGATCGTGATCATTACAGGGATTTCCCTCGGTGCGGAGACCGGTTTTTTGATAGGTGCGGTGAGTGCCTTCGTATCGAATTTTTATTTTGCGCAGGGGTCGTTTACTCCGTTTCAGATGTTTGCACTCGGGCTGGTCGGTTTTTTTGCCGGGATTTTGTTTCGGAAGCTTCCGGTGAATAAAATTACGCTCTCTCTTTATGGGATGCTTTCGGTCGTCATTTTGTATGGCGGGATCGTGGATATCGATACGCTTTATTTTTCTATGGGAGAGAATACATGGAGTTCTATTTTGTGGGTATATGGGAAAGGACTTCCGTTTAACCTTATGTATGGTCTGTCTACAAGTATTTTTCTTGTCCTGCTTCACAAACCGATCCTTAGCAGGCTGACAAGGGTAAAAATAAAATATGATCTCATTGGGAGAGAAAATGGAGGAGCTTATGAGTAAGGTAAAGATCATCACGGACAGTAACAGTGGAATCACGCAGAGTCAGGGAAAAGAACTGGGGATTGAAGTGGTGCCGATGCCATTTTTTATTGACGAAACGCAGTTTTTTGAAGATATCAGTATGACACAGGAGGATTTTTATAAGGCGCTTCTGGAAAATAAGGAGGTGTCCACCTCCCAGCCATCGCCGGAGATGATCATGGATTTGTGGCGGGAGGGGCTGAAAGAGTACGACGAGATCGTACATATCCCGATGTCAAGCGGGATCAGCAGTTCCTGTTCGACAGCAATGATGCTTGCCGGAGAGGATGAGTTTGAGGGAAAGGTATTTGTCGTGGATAACCAGAGGATTTCCGTGACCCAGAGGCATGCTGCCATTCAGGCAAAAGCTTTGGCGGATCAGGGGTTTTCAGGGAAGGAGATCCATGATATTTTGTTCCGGGATAAGTTTAAGAGCAGTATTTATATTATGGTAGATACACTGAAATATTTGAAAAAGGGCGGCAGGCTGACTCCGGCTGTTGCGGCGATCGGCACCGTACTCCGGATCAAACCGGTTTTACAGATCCAAGGGGAAAAGCTTGATTCTTATGCAAAGGTAAAGACGCTCAAACAGGCGAAGCAGGTTATGATCAAGGCGATCCGGAGTGATCTCGAAAACCGTTTTGCGGATATCGGGAAAATGTATATTGATATTGCCCACACACAGAACCGGGAAGAGGCAGAAATTTTCAGAGAAGAGTTAAATGAAGCATTTCCGGGACATGATATTTATATTGATCATCTGTCACTGAGCGTATCGTGCCACATCGGGCCGGGGGCATTGGCGGTGACACTGTCCAATAAACCGGAAGAAGATCAAAGTCCATTTTAAAAGATACAACAAATCGGGTATGCAGACGGAATATGTTTGACCGCTGCATACCCGATTTTGTAGAAAAAGAGGAAAACAAAACTTTGATGTATATATGCTTATTTACCAGATGATGACTTAACGTAAACATCAACGTCTTCGTCGTCATCATCGAAATCGTCATCAAACTCATCGTAATCAAAATCCCCGTCAAAATCATCCAGATAACGTGGGGTCACATGACGGTATACCGCATAGGCGATCGCTGCAACAGAGGCAATGACGCCAATAATGGCAAGAATCCATAAAACACAGTTTTTCCTTTCTTCCTCTGCATTTTTTTTGTTCAACAACTGGTTTAATTTTGCATTGTTCATAATGTCATCAAATTTTCCGCACATATATCTCTACCATCCTTTCAAAATATAGTCAATATTCGTTCACTCTGTTAATAGTATATCATATCTGCCTGAAATATACTAGGTTAAATTTTAAATTTTCGTAAGTTTTGCAAATGAACTTCGGAGCTTTCTCTGACCGTAATCAGGAAATTCCACAACAACCTCGTAATCGGTGTTCAGTTTCTTTAAAGACAGGACTTTTCCTGTGCCAAATTTGATATGGTATACGGTGTCTCCCTCGCCATAGTCCGGAGTTTCTCCGGAGGCGGAGAGTGTTCCGGCTCCTTTGGTGATATAGGGATTTCCGGCAAATGGATTTTTGGAGTTTTTGTTGTACTTTTTTGCGGGTGAGAAAATATCGTCCAAGCCGGCCGGGTTTATGTAAGATGGAGAAGGCGTTGTTCTGGCAGGACGGGATGTCTCGCCGCCGGACTGCTTTATGAGATAGCGGGGGATCTCACTGATAAAGCGGGAGGGGAAATTGAAGTTTGGTTCCCCATTTCTCATACGCTGTCTGGCACACGTAAGCGTGAGAGTTTTCATCGCCCTTGTGATCCCTACATAACAAAGACGCCGTTCCTCCTCCATTTCAGAGTCGGAGGGGTCGTAGACTGCCATCGAGCCGGGAAACACATTTTCCTCCATGCCGCATATGTATACATTGGGAAACTCAAGTCCCTTGGCGCTGTGAAGTGTCATCAAAAGAACCTGTTCGGCATCGTCGTCTACGGTGTCGATATCTGCCACAAGAGCGATGTTTTCGAGCAGGGCGTCCAGAGTCGGCGGCTCGGCAGCGGGGTCGGCATTAGCATCCGTCTCGAACTGGACGATCTTATTTAAAAGGGAATCAATGTTTTCCAGTCTGGCGTTTGCCTCGACGGTGTCCTCGGCCTCGAGTTCCTTTACATATCCGGTGCTTTCGATGATTTCATCGATAAGCCCTTTGAGGGTGAAATCCGGTGCATCTAAAAATGCAGTCATCCGGTCGATCAGGGTTACAAAGGAGTGGATGCGGGAAGCGGCGCGGGCGCAGCCATCGATGTAGTCGGCATCCCGGAGTGCCTCAAAAAAGCTCATGCCCCGGTCGATGCTATATTCGGTCACGCGTCCGATCGTAGTAGCCCCAATTCCCCGTCTCGGAACGTTGATGATGCGTTTGACCGCAATGTCGTCATGGGGGTTATGTATCGTTTTTAAATAGCATAAAAGGTCTTTGATCTCTTTTCTTGCATAAAAGTTGATCGCTCCCACGATACGGTAGGGGATGTTTTCCTGTACGAGCTTTTCTTCAAAAACACGGGACTGCGCATTTGTGCGGTAGAGAACCGCAAAGTCTGAGTAAGGGTATCCCCCTGTATGCACGGAATGGCTGATGTCGCCTGCGATCCCGGCGGCTTCCTCGTATTCGTTGGCATACTGTACGTAGCGGATTGGCTCGCCATCCCCGGCGTCTGTCCAGAGGGATTTTGCCTTTCGTTCGGTATTATGTTTGATCACTTCATTGGCGGCATCGAGGATCCGCTTTGTCGAGCGGTAGTTCTGCTCAAGTCGGATCGTCTTTGTCTCGGTAAATATTTTTTCAAAATTCAGGATGTTATAAATATTGGCGCCGCGGAATTTGTAGATGGACTGGTCGTCGTCCCCTACGACGCAAAGGTTCCGGTATTTGGAGGCGAGAAGGCTTAGCAGCATAAATTGGGCGGTATTTGTGTCCTGATACTCGTCGACCAGAATAAAACGGAAACGCTCCTGATACCGGTCAAGGACTTCCGGCTGTGTCCGGAACAGTTCAACCGTTTTCATAATAAGATCGTCAAAATCAAGGGCATTGTTCTGTTTTAAGCGTTTCTGGTATTCTTTGTATACATCACCGAAGATTTTGCGGTTATATTTTTTGGATACTTCATCTGCGTACTGCTCCGGCGTCTTCAACTCATTTTTGGCATTGGAGATCGCATTTAAAAATGTCTTTTCCCGGTATTTTTTCGGATCGATGTTTTTGCGCTTGCAAATATCTTTCATCAGGCTTTTTTGGTCGTCGGAGTCATAGATGGTGAAACTTCGGTCGTAGCCGATGAGGTCGATATAGCGGCGGAGTATGCGCACGCAGGTAGAGTGGAACGTGCTGACCCAGATATTTTCCGCACCGTAGGAGACGATCTTGTTCACCCGCTCCCGCATTTCACTGGCTGCTTTATTTGTAAAGGTAAGGGCAAGGATCTGGTATGGGTTTATCTGATGTTCCTCGATCAGCCAAGCGATCCGGTGTGTGAGGACTCTGGTCTTTCCCGAACCGGCTCCCGCCAGTATGAGAAGAGGCCCCTCAAAGTGAAGGACAGCTTCTTTTTGCATATCGTTTAACTGGTATAAGATATCTGACATTTTTTCCTCCTGAAAACAAATTACTAACAAACATGTGTTCATTATAACACAGTGGAGGGTGAATAACAATATGAAATTCTGAAAATTAAAAACTTGCAAAAAAAATTTTGTTGTGCTAAAATCTTTATTTGTAAAAACAAACTTACGTGATCGGTAGATGTAAGTCCGGCATAAAGAATGCGTGCAATCTATAGTAGTTAAACTACTGTGGCTGCACGCTTTTTGTATTTCAGAAAGAGATAAGATATGGTAAAGATTATCTTGATCGGCAGAGAAGTTTTCTGAAAAAGTCTTAAATTATTGTTAGGAGTGTGAAATAAAATGGAGCTTAATGTGAAAAAAGAAAACAAAATGGCTGTTATGCCAGTAAACAGACTGATGATTGGTATGGGAATCCCTATGATCATTTCCATGATGCTGCAGGCGGTATACAATATTGTGGACAGTGCTTTTGTGGCAAATATGGGAAAAAATGGGGAAATGGCTTTAAATGCACTTACTCTTGCATTTCCTGTGCAAATGTTTATGGTGGCGGTGGGGATTGGTACAGGTGTAGGTGTAAATGCTCTGTTAGCAAAAAGTATGGGGCAGGGTGACAGGGAGAAAGCAAATAGGACTGCCGGGAACGGAGTATGTCTGATGGCTGTGATCTATATTATCTTTTTGTTATTTGGATTATTGGGAACGGAGGCTTATGTGGCATCTCAGACAAAAAATGAAGTAGTGGCGCAGATGGCGGTGGATTATTTGAAAATCTGTTGTGTGTGTTCGTTTGGTATTTTATTCTTTTCTTTGTACGAGAAGGTGCTGCAGGCAACCGGAAAGAGTATGTATTCTACGATCGCACAGGTTGCAGGTGCGGTGGTAAACATCATATTAGATCCAATCTTGATTTATGGCTGGATGGGATTTCCTGAGATGGGCGTAAGGGGCGCTGCTGCCGCAACAGTTATTGGCCAGATCGTATCCGCGCTTTGCGGGCTTATATTACATTTGAAAGCAAATAGGGAAATAAAGAACAGCTTCCAGTACATAAGGCCTTCCGCCAATATAATAAAAGGCATCTATTCCATCGGATTTGCGGCAATCATAGCACAGGCATTGATGTCGATGATGACATATCTGTTAAATGTTATTTTTGTACGGATCGGCGAAAATGTGGTGACAGCATATGGGCTATATTATAAGATACAGCAATTTATATTATTTGCCGCATTTGGATTAAGGGATGCCATCACGCCGATTGTTTCTTTTAATTATGGAATGGGGAGTAAAGAGCGGGTAAAAGATGGTATTAAGTATGGAATGATATATACTCTTACGATCATGGTGATTGGATTTGTAGGATTGGAGATATTTTCAGAGCCGCTTGCCGGGATATTTGGCTTATCAGGAAATACAAAAGCCCTGTGTATAAGTGCTATGCGTATCATCTCGGGCAGTTACATATTTGCCGGGGCAAATATTGCATTTCAGGGAATGTTTCAGGCATTGGACGGTGGAGTGGAATCATTGGTCATATCTATTTGCAGACAGGTTTTGTTTATCATACCGGTTGCCTGCTTTTTTACAGAACTTGCAGTAAACGGATTTGTATATACATGGTTCGTATGGCTGACGTTCCCGATTGGAGAAGCGTTGTCTGTAGTGGTGGCGGTTCTCTTTATGAAGAGAATAAATAGAAAGAAAATTGCTGTTATCTGATACCTTGTAAGCCAGAACGAGTTAAGATCAAAAATGCAGCCAAGATTCACGCAGATTATCCGCTATTAGATCATAGCTCTGTGTCAGAAACTCGGAAATCGTGCATGTATGCCAGAATATGCGGGAGGAGGCGTCCTGTGTAAATGACGCCAGTTCTTTTCCGTCGGTATTCCATTGTCTTGCATCACCATCGGAATCTTCTATGATGCAATACGTATTTTTTGTTTGGTTTTCGATGATGACCTCGGTTATACCGTCACTGTCCAGATCCGTGGCGGCATACCGGATGAGATCCTCCGGTTCGCCAATCTCTTCAACATATTCCACCGCCATCGAAATGGAAAGAGAAACAAACTGGTGCCGGATGTCATCTGTGAGGTCGTTTTCTTTTTCAGACCGGTAGTCATCACGGAGTAAAAAGCGGTTCCATAATGTCTCGGTCAGCTCCTCTGCTTTCAGGGTCTCGCTCTCTTTTTTGGAAATGGCTTTGCACGCATAATACATCGTTTTTTTTGTCATCGGCAGATAGTATTTTGTCAGTTCAGCTTCTTTACATTTGCGTCCATTGGCATCATAATAGTGATATTCTCCGTCCTTACTGGCATCAAAAGTGTATCTTCCGATTTTTCTAAATACGACACGATCATCTGACGGGGTCATTGCAAGATATGACACATCCGCAGCGTCTTGGCACAAGAGGAGTTTGTCCTGTACGATATAGTAGTATTTGTTTTGGGCGGAATCATAAAAACAGTCTGCCTTACTAGTCGTATCAAAAATGCTGAAGCCTCCGGGTTCTGACTGTGGAAGATCGCCTTCTGCCGCCCAGCATTTTAGGCATTTTTCATTTGTCACTTCATAAAAAGAAGGACAAGACTGTCTGTTTTCACCATAGGCGACCAGTTCGAGATAACCATCCTGATCCAAATCCATCAGAGAATAGTGGGGGCCGTCTGCGTATAGCTCGTCAAATGTAGATTCTTCCATACGAACCTCCTCTTTTAGCCAGACATCCTTGTGTGAAAGAATGACATTGATCTGTTCTTCAATGGAGAGAACTTCTTCTTTTGCCACACTTTCTACTTGTGTAGAATCGTCAGAAGTAGAAGACGTATCCGCTTTTTTCGCCAGATAAATACTGGCAAATGCCATGAAAAAGACTGTGGTCAGGTAAGCAGTAAATAACATGCGGCTTTTTTTCGTAGGTGTTTTTTTTATGATTTTCATGAAAGATCTCCTTTTTTGCCCATAATATCTTTTTGTTTATTGTAGCATAACCACGATGCTTTGACTAGCGGTGTTTGCATTTCTGGGTGAGATAGTTTATAATGAAGAACTTAAGAAAGCCGGGAAAGGACGGAAAGAAAAATGAGAGATATATACAAACTGGATCTGCATACGCATACATATGCCAGCGGACATGCGTATAATACGATGAATGAAATGGCGCTTACTGCAAAAAATAAGGGACTGGAATTGTTGGGGATCACAGATCATGCTCCGGCGATGACAGGCTCTGCCAGTGTATTGCATTTTTTAAACCTGAAAGTAGCAAGAAGGGAAAAATACGGTCTGCCGCTCATGCTTGGCACGGAGGTCAATATCGTGGATCATGAGGGAAAACTGGATCTGCCGGATAAGATTCTGGCAGAAATGGATGTTGTCATTGCCAGTCTGCATATCCGCTGCATAAAGCCGGGAACGACGGAGGAGAATACAAATGCCTATCTTGGTGCGATCCGGAATCCGTATGTAGATATCATCGGGCATCCGGACGATGTCCGTTATCCGGTCGATTATGAGAAGGTGATCCGGGTGGCAAAAGAGCAGGGTGTTTTGATCGAGCTGAATAATTCGTCCCTGTCACCGAAGAGTTTTCGTAAAAATGCCAGAGAGGCGGATGTTACGATTCTGGATCTTTGCCGGGAATACGGTGTCCCTGTTGTTGTGGGAAGTGATGCGCATGCGGAGGAGGATATCCTGAATTTTGAATATGCGGATGCGCTTTTGGAGGAGTTGGAGTTTCCGATAGAGCTGATCGCAAATACGTCGGTGGAAAAACTGCGGGGAATGCTCAGGAGGGGGAAATGATAAAACGTGGGTCACAAAACAGAAAATCATTGACACCGGATATGACACCATTTATAATGGTATCAGGAGGTATCTAAATGTCAAAATGGGATAAACTGTTAGAAAAAATATACTCTTTATCAAAGGATATGCGTTTTAATGAATTGCGGAAGGTGTTGGAGAGTTATGGATACCAGATGAGCCAGCCAAGGGGCGGAAGCAGTCATTGTACATTTCGCAAACAAGGGCGCAGTCCGGTTACAATCCCCAAACATGAACCGATTAAAAAAGTATATGTGGAAATGGTAAAAGAAATAATTGAAAGTGAGGTGGATACAGATGACGTTGGATGAATATATGGAGTTATCTTATCGCATGGAAATTGTGCCCGATGAGAAAGAGGGGGGATATGTTGTGATGTTTCCGGATTTACCCGGGTGTATTACTTGTGGTGAAACTTTGGAATCAGCGGTTCGTAATGCATCGGATGCAAAGAAGGTATGGCTGGAGGCTGCGTTAGAAGAAGGAATTGAGATTGCGAAACCAGACACATTAAATGATTATTCTGGCCAATTCAAATTACGGATTCCGAAGAGTCTGCACAGACAGCTTTCGGAAAATTCAAAACGGGAAGGGATCAGCATGAACCAATATTGTCTGTATCTTTTATCCAGAAATGATGCCCTGCACTCACAGGGCAAATGAGATGACGCAAAATAAAGGAAATCATAAGATATTCTTGCGCAAATCATAAGAATATTAGAATAAAAAATTAAAAACCGTGTGCTTTTGACCTGATAAAATGAACGCATAGAGCATGAGTGCAATCAGCAGATTACAGACAAATACCGGCTAGCATGTCCAAAAGCAGTGCCTGAGTCCGGGAATGGAGGAAAAAATGGAGATAAAACACACGGTTTCAAAAATGAGAAAGCAAATTGCCATACTTTTTGGCGGATGTTCTCCGGAGTACGAAGTATCTCTTCAGTCTGCATACTCCGTCATCAATCACTTAAATCCCATAAAATATAAACCGATACCGATCGGGATCACCCCCGGAGGGGACTGGTATCTATTTCAGGGCAGTATTGAAAAAATAGCGTCGGATACGTGGCAGGATCCGAAGGAATGTGTTCCGGTGGCAGTGCTTCCGAATCGGACAGAGCATGCCCTTCTTCTGTATGGAAACGAGGGGGTGGAAAAGCTTGACATTGATGCCGCTTTCCCCATCCTGCACGGAAGAAATGGTGAGGATGGAACGGTTCAGGGGCTTTTTGAACTTGCAAGGATTCCTCTTGTTGGATGCGGGACGCTTTGCTCTGCGCTATGCATGGACAAGGACAGGGCGCATAAAATGGCGGCTTCCGCCGGAATCAGGGTTCCGAAGGCGTTTACCGCCAGAATGGGAACGAAAAAAGATGACATATATCAAATGGCAGAGGAGATCGGGTATCCTTTATTTGTTAAGCCGGTAAAAGCAGGCTCTTCGTATGGCGTCTCAAAAGTACCGGGACATAAATGGCTCTTTGAGGCGGTGGAAAGTGCGTTTCGGTATGATACGGAGATTATTCTCGAGGAGTGTATTTCCGGTTTTGAGACAGGGTGTGCGATAATGGGCGGTGAAAGTCTTATGACGGGAGAAATTGACGAAATCGAACTGGCAAGTGGATTTTTTGATTACGAGGAGAAGTATTCCTTAATGACTTCTTCCATTCATGTTCCGGCGAGGGTCACACCAGAGATGGCAGAGAAGATAAAGGAGACTGCAAAAACAATTTACCGGGCGTTGGACTGCCGGGGCTTTGCCCGTGTTGATCTGTTTGTGACAGACGAGGAGGAACTCATATTTAATGAGGTAAATACGATACCGGGTTTTACGCTGCACAGCCGGTTTCCTAATATGATGAAAGCGGCGGGAATTACGTTAGAGCAGGTCATTTCTATGGCGATTGAAGCTGCGCTGGATAAGGCTGCAGGGCAGGGAATGTGATGAGAATGGGAAGAAATGAATCAACCGGCAGCCCGGAGCCGATGGGAGGTCTGGATTATTTTAAACTGGTAATGGCTTTTTTTGTTGTCTCGATCCATACATCACCATTGGTCTCATGGAATGCGACTGCCGATTTTGTCCTGACAGGGATTCTTGCACGGATCGCAGTTCCATTCTTCCTTATGGTAACAGGCTATTTTGTATTACCGGGGTATATTTTTGGTAATGAAAGAGATTTTCGACCGCTTTTTCGATCAATTAAAAAGATTTTGTTATTATATATGTCTGCCACGGTTCTTTATCTCCCTGTGTGCCTTTACGCCGGACAGTTTGATGGCTTGGGAATTTACGGGGTAATACGCCTGTTTTTGTTTGACGGAACATTTTATCATCTGTGGTATCTGCCGGCTGCTGTGACAGGCATGTTAATCCTTTTTTTCTTAAGCCGGCGGATTTCATGGCGCGGAGTGATGGCAATCTCTTTTGTTTTGTATGGGATTGGATTGGCGGGGGACAGCTATTCAGGAATTGTAATAACGTGTGGCGGTTTATGGAAAATTTATGATGCTTTGTTTCAAATTTTTTCTTATACGAGAAATGGGATTTTTTATACGCCAATATTTCTTATGATGGGTGCATGGTTTGCCTGCCGGGACAGAAAAGGGAAGGGAGTAACGCTTGAGGTCGTTGGCTTTTTGGTGTCACTGGCAGTTATGGTGACAGAGGGAACCGTGCTTCATTTTTTAGGAGGACAACGCCATGACAGTATGTATGTATTCTTACTTCCGTGTATGTTTTTTCTGTATGAGATAGCTTTAGAAATGCCGGCGTTCAGCGGTTCCAAACGGTTTCGAGAAATTTCTACGTGGATTTATGTGCTTCATCCACTGGTGATCATACTCGTCAGGGGTGCAGCAAAAGTAATCCATCTGGAACAGATTTTGGTCAAAAACAGTTTGATTCATTTTGTTATCGTAAGTGCTTTATCATTTTTTATTTCGTCATGGATATCCGAATGGATGAAAAAGAAAAAGCGCAGCATGAGGAAGCAGGATAATCCAAAGGGGCGTGCGTGGATCGAGATTGACCGGAAATGTCTCCGACAGAATATAAATACCTTGCGTGACTATTTGCCGGAGGGGTGCCGCCTGATGGCCGCAGTAAAGGCGAATGCGTATGGACATGGTGCTGTTTTGATAGCGAGAGAGCTGAATGCCTGTGGCGTGACGTCTTTTTGTGTGGCGACGGTTTATGAGGGAAAGAGGCTTCGCAGAAAAGGGATAAAGGGAGAGATTCTGGTGCTTGGCTATACACATCCGGATGAGTTCTGGCAGCTTAAAAAATATGATCTGATCCAGACCGTTTTGGATGTTTCCTATGCAGAACAGTTAAATCATTATGGGAGAAAGCTCAGAGTGCATCTGAAAATCGATACCGGTATGCACCGGCTCGGGGAACGAAGTGAAAATAAGGAGGAACTCCGGCGTATTTTTGATTTAGAAAATCTGGATATTGAGGGGATGTATACACATTTATGTGTTGCCGACAGTGAGGGGCTTGAAGACAGGAAATTTACATATTTGCAGGGAAGGGCATTTTATGAGGTGGTTTCGTATGTGGAAAAAGAAGGATTTTGTCCAAAGATTCATTTGCAGGCAAGCTATGGACTGCTTCATTATCCGGAGCTGTCAGGGGATTATGCGAGGATTGGGATTGCTCTATATGGGGTGCTGAGCAGCAGGGAAGACGCAGAACGGTTTCCAGTGGAGTTATGTCCGGTTCTGTCCTTGAAAGCAAGAGTGGTTATGATAAAGGAATTACGAATGGGAGAAGGAGCCGGCTACGGTCTGGACTATGTGGCGGACAGGGATCGGAAAATCGCAGTTCTCGCGATCGGGTATGCGGACGGACTGCCTCGTTCACTCTCAAATGGAAGAGGATATGTGGCGATAAACGGGAAAAAAGCGCCCATTGCAGGGCGGATCTGTATGGATATGACTCTGGTGGACGTCACAGAGATTCCGGATGTAAAGCGGGGAGATATTGCAGTGGTCATTGGGCGTTCAGGAGAATGTGAAATCTCGGTCTATGATCTGGCAGAGAAAGAAAATACGATCACAAATGAAATTTTGAGCCGGCTTGGAAACCGGCTGGCAAGGGTCATAAAATAACATTATTTTTTTCTTGGTTCATTATTCAGCGTCTCATCAATGATGCGCTCGATGATTTGTTTTTTCATATAGACGTCAAAACTGAGCATGCAGATATAGGCAAAACGGGACAGGTAATCCGCCTCTGCCTCATCAGTTGCCTCCGTAAAAATTTCCTGTGAACTTTTAAACCGGCGGACAACATCTTTTGTCAGGTTGTTCGTCTGCTCTTTTTCCATTTTAAAGATTTCTTTATAAATGTCCTCCAGTGAAATGTCTTTTGAGGCATTGCCAAAAAACATGCGCGTCAGCGGGGCAAAGATTTTTTGGATATCGCTGATCGAGAGGACATTTTTGAAATAATAGAGAAATATGAGAAGGTACATATGCTCTTTTGAGTATTTCTTTTTGTCCGGCGGCGGAAGAAGATTGTTTTTGGTGTAGTTATTGATCATTGTTTTTGTGAGGATTTTGTCTTCGTCGGTGCGCTTACATGCCTCGAGATGTGCGTCCATAAACGTAGTGACCTGATCCATATACAGATCGATATTCGGGATGTCTGCCGGATCGATGTAATCAATCTCCCGCAGTTTATTGATGATATCCATAATGCTTTCTTCGTTACTCTTTTTCATGATTCCCCTCGTTTCTATGTAAAAATCCCATAACAATATGCATGAAATAGTATAACGTATTTTCCAGAAAAATGCAATCAAATAAGTTCTGACGAACTTATTAGCGAGTTGCGCACCGTTTGAACTTATGCTATACTAAAATAA
>JAMPFC010000064.1 GCA_023664685.1 Roseburia sp.
AAAGCGTATATCAGGCGCTACAGGAACTAGAGCCGGATGTGGAATTGGAGGAGACGCTCAGGCAAAAGGCAGAGCTTCCATTGAAAAAAATGTTGGAATTGGCGAAATGATATGATCGTGGCTTGAAAAGGATAAATTTATAGCCGGGAGGCGGAAGCGTTATGTGTAAAGAAGTCCGGGATAAATACACGGATGACCAGTTGAAAAAATGGATCGAAGATGAGGCGGAGACGGATGTTCTGGCACAGCGGGCTGATCTCATAAGAAAAGAAATTTATGGCAATAAAGTCTATATCCGTGGCTTGATCGAGTTTACAAATCATTGTAAAAATAATTGCCTTTATTGTGGAATCCGTCGGGAAAATAAAAAAGTAAAAAGATATCGTCTTACTTCCGCAGAAATACTCTCATGCGCAGCAGAAGGGTACGATCTGGGGTATCGGACTTTTGTGCTTCAGGGCGGTGAAGATTATTGGTATCGGGATGACGAAATATGCCGCATTGTTTCTAGTATTAAAGAAAGATTTCCTGACTGTGCAGTAACACTGTCCATCGGCGAGCGCTCCAAAGAGAGTCTTCGGTTGTATTTTAACGCAGGTGCAGACAGATATCTGCTCAGGGAAGAAACAGCAGACCCGGGGCATTACCGAAAGCTTCACCCGGATGACATGAGCAGCAGCGAACGAAGGAGATGCCTGTGGGATCTGAAAGAGATTGGTTATCAGGTAGGGGCCGGTTTTATGGTTGATTCCCCATTTCAGACAACCGAGAACGTGATCTGTGATCTGCGGTTTCTTCAGGACTTAGAACCCGACATGATAGGGATCGGGCCATATCTGTCACACGCAGAGACGCCATTTGCCAAATATGAGAACGGAGACGTGAATAAAACACTCCGGCTCATATCTGTTTTGCGTATTTTATTTCCATATGCATTGATTCCCGCCACTACAGCGCTTGGAACGATTGACCCATTCGGGAGAGAAAAGGGATTAAAGGCCGGCGCCAATGTACTGATGCCAAATTTGTCTCCATGTAGTGTACGTAAGCAGTATGAATTATATGATAATAAAATATGTACAGGAGAAGAGTCCGCCCAATGCCGCAGCTGTCTGGAGCAACGAGTACAAAAAGCGGGATATCAGATTGTAACGAGCCGGGGCGATGTCAAAAGATAGTCTTTATTTGTGTAGAAATGAGGAGGAAAATGGAGAGTATTACGCTGCAGGAATTGGAGAAATTCAAAAAAGAAGAATATGTATATGTAGATATCCGGGGGAAAATTGCTTATGAACATGGTCATATACCGGGGGCTGTATGTTGGGATCCCGACGAGGAACCGGATATATTACCAAAGGACAGAAAATTGATCATTTACTGCAGCGTGGGAGAGAATAGCAGAGAGGCAGCACAAAATTTGCAAAGGAGGGGCTATGAAGCATATAGTCTCCAAAATGGATATCGAGCGTGGCTGTTAAGGTTTTCTAGCGAGCTAACGCCACGCGGGGGTTCTGCAGTTTTCTGGTCAAGTCATGACTTGGATTCCCGGAGAGTATCCTTGTTACCGATGCATCTTTGAAGAGATTCCAGAGAAGGGGATGATATCAGGGTGCAGTCAGGCAGGTGTGATGGGGGCAGTGGCCGGAATTATTGGAAGCGTTCAGGCTTTGGAGGCGATCAAATATATTCTTGGAGCAGAAGGGCTGCTGACAGGGAAAATGATGATTTTTGATGGTTTGACAATGAAGACCAGATTGGTCGTTTATAAAAATAAGAATAAGGCGTGCCGAGTGTGTGGAAATCAGAGGCAGATTTTTAGTGTGAAGGATAACGCAGAAGAATATATGCAGAACTGCAGTCAGGGAACATGTTGGAGTTCGGGAACGGAGGTATAAGTGATGAAAAGCACAGTGCTTGATGAGGCGATTTATGAGAGGTATATCGTACCCTCAAAGCGGAAAAGAACAAAAGTTGCAGGGTTGGAATTTGAGCTGCCGATCATCAACCATAAAAACCTGCCGGTTGATTTTAGCGTAGTACATGAGGTGACAGAAGTATTTATCCGGGAGTTTTCGTTTGATCAGGTCTGCCGGGATGACAATGGATTTGTTTATTCTGCGATCGAGGAAAATACAGGGGATGGAATTTCTTTTGACTGTAGTTATAATACGCTGGAATTTTCTTTTGGAATGGAAAGTAATTTAAATGTATTACATAAGCGGTTTGTAAAGTATTATACCTTTGTGAATCATTTGCTCGAAAGTTATGATCATGCCTTGACAGGAATGGGGATCAATCCGCACTATGCGGTCAACCAAAATATTCCCGTGGCAAGTGAGCGTTATCGCATGCTGTTTCACCATCTCTCTTCTTACAAAAAATACGGGAAGGCGATCCTGTTTCACGACCATCCGAATTTTGGCTTGTTCTCCTGTGCGAGCCAGATCCAGTTAGATGTGGAAGAAAATGACATAGTGGAAACGCTAAATACTTTTACAAAACTAGAACCGCTAAAAGCATTGATTTTTGCAAATTCCCTGTGGGAAGAAGAGCAGGAACTCCTCTGCAGCCGGGATATGTTGTGGAGAAACAGCCTTCATGGACTGAACCGGCATAATGTGGATATGTATGGGGTCGAAGGGGAGTCCATCCATGAAATCGTATCCTATATCAGAAGCATGAGTTTATATTGTGTGGAACGGGAAGGAAAATACATCAATTTTCCGCCGGTTCCGTTAGTGGAATACTTTGCGTCTGAGGAAGTTGCTGGGGAATATTTTGATGGGGAGAGATATCAGCAGATTTGTATCCATCCGGACATTTCCGACTTGCAATATCTGCGTTCATTTAAGTTTGAGGATTTGACGTTTCGGGGTACTGTGGAATTTCGCAGTGTCTGCGAACAGCCGGTAAAAGAAATCATGGCGTCAGGGGCTTTTCATGCAGGACTGATGGAAAATCTCCACCCACTGACAGAACTGTTGGAGAGCGACCGTGTGATCTATCACAGAGGCTACAATGCATCGGAGATCCGGCGTATGTTTGTAAAAAGAGAGCTTCCGGAATTGTTTGATTGGAGAGAGGTTTCCAAGTTGATCGTGAAAGTTTTGGAACTTGCTGAAAATGGTTTACGAAAACGCGGGTTTGGGGAAGAAGTGTTTTTAGAACCTTTATACCGGCGGGCAGAATGTTTACTTAGTCCCGCGAGGGAAATGGCAGAGGGCCTGCAGGCCGGCAGGAGTATGCAGGATTATATCGAGGAATACGGGAGGCTGTGATGTTTCATATAGAAGACGAAGCTGTAAAAAAACATATTTTAGAGGGGCGTTTTGGTCTGGAAAAGGAAAGCCTGCGCGTGCTTGAAAATGGGAAATTTGCCCATACCCTGCATCCGTTTCCGGAGGATGAGCATATTGTGAAGGACTTCTGCGAAAAT
Organism: Roseburia sp.; assembly: GCA_023664685.1. Classification (GTDB taxonomy): domain Bacteria; phylum Bacillota; class Clostridia; order Lachnospirales; family Lachnospiraceae; genus Eubacterium_F. The sequence continues at coordinate 3,437 of JAMPFC010000064.1, forward strand.
CAGACGGAGATCAATACTTCTGTCCATGACAGCATCAAGGGGGCGGTGGAGGAGCTTTGGTTCCACAACCGCCGGATCTGTAAAAAATTGCAGGAACTTCCGGAGAGGGAATATCTGTGGCCATTTTCCAATCCGCCTTATATCGAAAACGAGAACGATATTCCGGTGGCGCTTTTTGGGGGCAGGGACGTGTCAAAAACAGCATACCGGGATTATTTATCGGATAAGTATGGACGTTACAAAATGACTTTTTCAGGAATCCATGTCAATTTTTCTTTTTCCGAGCAATTACTGGAGGCAGATTTTAGATTACAGGATACCGGGGACTATACCGGATACAAAAACCAGTTGTATCTTACTCTGGCGAAGAAAATGGCGGCATACGGATGGCTGCTTGTGGCGGTGACGGCGGCAAGCCCGCTTCTCGACAGTTCGTTTGTGGAAAAAGGGATTTATAACCGGGATGTTTTTACCGGAATGGCGTCTGTCCGCTGCAGCGAGATGGGATACTGGAATGAGTTTGCGCCGGTTTTTGATTATAGGACGATTGATGCTTATGCAGACAGCATTCAGAAATATGTCGATCATGGCCTGTTAAAAGCTCCGTCGGAATTATATTTTCCGATTCGCCTCAAACCGCGGGGAGAGAACGATCTGGATACCCTGCGGAAAAACGGAGTGGATCATATTGAATTGCGCATGTTTGACTTAAATCCGCTCGCAGTGGAGGGCGTGGAGGAAAAAGATATTTTATTTGCGCAGCTTTTGATGATCTGGCTGGCAGCCACCGAAGACCAGCCCTTTTCTCAGAGGGATCAGATACAGGCAGTGCAAAATTTCAAAAATGCGGCACGCTATGATTTGAAAACGGTCAGGATCCTGACGCCGGACGGAAAAAATTATCCGGTCAGTGAGGCGGCGGCCCGGGTGATCGAAAAGATGAAGGAATTTTATCGTGGACTTGGAATCGCGGTGCAGGACATTTTGGAATTTGAATCTGAGAAATTCACCGATGCCGGAAACCGTTATGCATGGAAGATTCGAGAGCAGTTTCAGGAGGGATATGTAAAAAAAGCGCTGGCACTGGCAAAAGAGAGGGGGAAGAAGCATGTGTGAATTATTTGGAGTGAGTTCAAAAGAAAAGATTGTATTAAACGATTTGCTGCGGGAATTTTTTTCTCATGGCGTCGACCATCCGCATGGCTGGGGAATGGCATTTTTTTATGAAAATGCGGTGTCTCTGGAAAAACAGCCGGAAAATTCCTGTAAAAGCCTGTATTTAAAACAAAGGCTGCGGGCGAAGATCAAGGCGGATCATATGGTCGCTCATATCCGGCTCGCAACAAGAGGAAATATGGAATACGAGAATACTCATCCTTTTGTGATGAGAGATAAGTCGGGACGGACATGGACTTTGATCCATAATGGGACGATTTTTGAATGTGAGGCACTTCGCCCTTTTGTGTATGAACAGCAGGGCGGGACGGACAGTGAGCGGATTTTGTGCTATGTGATCAGCCGGATCAATGAGCGGCAGGAGAAAAATGACCGGGTGCTGTCGCAGGAGGAACGCTTTCAGTTAATAGACGAAATCGTTTGTGAAATATCGCCGGAAAATAAATGTAACCTCATTTTATATGATGGGGAATTGTTATATGTGCATACGAACTACAAGGAAAGCCTGTTCCGCTGCCGGAAAGGGGAGGCAACCGTTATTTCCACAACACCGTTAGACAGGGATGCATGGGAAAACGTGCCGTTAGATACTTTGCTTGCCTATCAAAATGGAAGTCTTTTGTATACGGGTACGGATCATGGGAATGAATTTTTTGACAGTGAGGAGAAGATGCGGCTGTTGTTTTTGGATTCTGCCAATCTGTAGTGCGAAGGAGCATATTTTCTTCCCCGCCCTCATAGACTGATACAAAAAAGGGATTTGAGGATATGCTGAATAAACTCTGGGGGATCATGCTGTTAGCCGGGATCATCGTGGCGGCGTTTACGGGAAAGACCGGGGCGGTCGGAACCGCTGCGATCGACTCCTCCAAAGAAGCAGTGACACTATGCATTGCGATGCTCGGTGTGATGTCCATGTGGACAGGGATCATGAATGTAGCGAAAAGGGCCGGTCTGATCGATGCCTTGACAAAGGCGTTGAGGCCGGCTCTTCGTTTTTTATTTCCGGACATACCGGAGGAACATGTGGTGAACGAGTATATCTCAGCCAATATGATCGCCAATATGCTTGGCCTCGGCTGGGCGGCGACGCCATACGGGCTAAAGGCGATGGAGCAGATGAAGGAACTGAACGGTAACAGCCGCATTGCCAGTGCAGATATGTGTACGTTCCTGATCATAAATATTTCCTCCCTCCAGCTCATTCCGGTAAATATCATCGCATACCGCAGCCAGTACGGGGCGGTGTCACCCACATCGATCATCGGCATGGGGCTGGCAGCGACGCTTGTTTCGACAGCGGCCGGCGTCTTATTTGCGGCGTTTGCCAGAAAATTCAGCCGGCGGAAGGAAGGGCATTCGGACGGAAAGGGGGCGGAAAGATGAGATTTTTATATTATCTTTCGGACAGTATGATCCCCTTTGTCCTTCTTCTGGTGACAGGGTATGGGCTTCTGAATAAAGTAGATATTTTTGATGCCTTTATCGAGGGGGCGGTCGATGGGTTCAAAACGGTGTATAAAATACTGCCGACGTTAATCGGGCTTATGATCGCGATCGGCGTACTCAGGCAGTCCGGAAGTCTGGATTATCTGGCGGGGGTTCTTAAGCCGGTCACGTCCCTGTTTGGTTTTCCTTCGGAACTGGTGCCGCTCGTCACGGTCAAAATGTTTTCCTCTTCGGCGGCGACGAGCCTGCTCTTAGACATATATAAGCAGTTTGGGCCGGACAGCAGGCTGGGGGTTCTTGCGTCTGTGCTGATGAGCTGTTCGGAAACGATCTTTTATACGATGAGCGTCTATTTTATGACAGCCAAAGTCACAAAGACGAGGTATACACTGGCGGGGGCGCTGTTTGCAACACTGGCGGGAATCGCAGCGTCGGTGCTTTTGGCAGGATCTGGAACTTGAACATACATGAACCTGACTGGAACGAAAAAAACTTAAGTACTGCTTGACATTTTAGCCGAAAAGTGGTATTTTAGGTGTAAATTGAACCCAATATACTTTCAGGGGGAGAGCGAGGGAGGTAACATGGATAGACAACAGGTATTAATCGTTGATGACGAAGAAGTAAACAGAGTGATATTAAAGCAAATCTTTGAGGATGAGTATGACACCCTCGAAGCGGCTGATGGTCAGAACGCTATTTATCAGATTGAGAACAACCAGAATATTACGTTGATCCTGCTTGATGTTATCATGCCTGTGATGGACGGCTTTAAGGTTCTGGAGTATATGAAAGAGCATGAGCTGATCGATAAGATCCCTGTCATACTGATCACCGGCGAGAGTGTGAAGGACAGCGAAGATAAAGCCTATTCCTTTGGGGTGGCGGATGTAATGCATAAGCCATTTTATCCCCATATTGTAAGAAGAAGAAGTAAAAATATCATTGAGTTGTACCAGAATAAACACAACATGGAAGTTCGCCTGAAAGAGCAGGAAGAGGCGATCATGGCGAAAGAAAAAGAAATTCGCCAGAACAATGAATTTATGATCGATGCACTCAGTTCTGTTGTAGAGTTCAGAAGTGCAGAGACAGGCGAGCATGTAAGGCGGATCAAGTACTTTACAAGAATCCTGTTAAAATATCTTGCGAAGTATTTCCCGAAATACGGACTGACTTCGGATCAGATCGATGAGATCGCCAGAGCGTCCGCACTTCATGATATCGGGAAGATCGGGATTCCGGATGCGATCCTTTTAAAACCGGGACGCCTGACGCCGGATGAGTTTGAGATCATGAAGACACATACGACGATCGGTTGCGATATACTGGAAAATTTCAAGGAGAACCAAAGCAGGGAATTTTACCGGTACTGTTATGACATTTGTCGTTATCACCATGAGCGTTGGGATGGGAATGGATATCCGGATCATCTCGTAGGAGATGAAATTCCGATCAGTGCCCAGATTGTTGCTGTTGCAGATGTTTATGATGCATTGGTAAGCCCAAGAGTGTACAAAAGCGTATATGCAAATAATATAGCGTTTGATATGATTATGAATGGCGAGTGTGGTCAGTTCTCGCCGGATGTGTTGGAGTGCTTCGAGCTTGCCAAGGCTGATTTCTTCAATATTGTAGAAGTAATCAAGATGTTTGACTTTAATTGATATTGAAACACATATTTGGCAGCAAAAAAACAATTAAATTTTTTGCTGTCATTTTGTTTTGCTTGGGGGAATTACAATGGCTTCAGGTAGAAGTGATGTATTTCCGGCAGAAAATATGCTGGAGATGATTTTTATATTTGACCATGCGGGGAAGATTTCCTATGCGAATGAGGCGGCCAGACAGAAATTGGAGTTTGGAGAAGACTTTAGTGACCGGAGTGTTACGGATGTATTTCCGGCCTCGTTCAAAGTGTCTGCGGACGGTTTTGAGACCGATTATCCATTTGGAAAAGAACTGCAGAATTTGGTGGCATACCGAAGGAATATGACCTGTTTTCCCGTGGAGGCGCGGATCGCACCGTGCGATGACCAGCCGGAAATGTACATATGTATGGCGAATGATATACTCGAAAAGGAATATCTGAACCGGGAGATCGAGCAGGTAAGGCAGGAAGCACAGCAGGCGATGAAAGTCAAATCCGAATTTGTCGCAAACGTAACGCATGAGCTACGCACCCCTGTAAACGGAATCCTCGGAAATGTTCAGGGGCTTCTGGATGAGGAGATGGACGAGCGGACAGAAAAGTCATTGCGCCTGATCGAACGCTGTTGCGGCGATATGAATAAGATTATCAATAATATTCTTGATTTTTCAAAGCTTGAGGCAGGTAAGTTTAATCTCGAGATCCGCAAGTTTCATTTCAGGAATATGCTAGATTATGTAAAAGGAAACCATATCAATAAGATTACGGAAAAGGGACTGGAGTTTTTTATGACGGTCTCTCCCCAAGTTCCGGAATATATTACCGGTGATGAGTTAAGGATCGTGCAGATCCTCAACAACCTGCTTTCCAACGCACAGAAATTTACTTCTTTAGGAAAGATCACCGTCGAAGTGTTAAAGACCGCCCAAGTCAACGACCGGATCGAATTGTTTTTTATCGTAAAAGATTCGGGCATCGGGATCGATGAGGCGGATAGAGATAAATTGTTCCAGAGTTTTTCTCAGGTAGATGCCTCGATTTCCAGAAGATACGGAGGCACTGGACTTGGCCTGAACATCTGCAAGCAGCTTGTAGAGTTGATGGGCGGAACGATTGAAGTGGAAAGTGAAAAAAATAAAGGAAGTACGTTTTCTTTTTCGATCTGGGTAGGGGCCTGTGAGGAAGAAACACCTTCCGTTGGAGAAAATGATGCAGAGATGTCTCTTTTTGCCGCCACACCGCTGACGGTTTCGGCAGGAGAGGACGACGAAAGGGAAGAGAACATAAGGGTATATGGCACAAGCGAGAACCGCGAGACTCTCGAAAGGAACTTGTCGAAGCTGATCCTGTGCGTCGAGATGGAGAACTGGGAAAAGGCAGAGATGTTTATGGAGACAGTCCGGCAGTTGACCGAGGAGGCGCCGCGTGAAGTGAAGCGTGTGGTTCTCAGACTGAAAATGGCGATTCAGAAGGAAAATTATGATAAAATTACCGCTGAATATGAAGAACTGAATCAGTTGCTGCTGTAAGGGAAGGAGGTGTGTATATGGCTTATGAGGATAAGGATGCGCAAAAAGTGAAGATTCTTGTCGTGGATGATGTGGAGTCAAACCGCATGATCTTAGGAGAGATCATAAAGAATATGCACTACCACCCGGTATTGGCAGAGAGCGGGGAACAGGCGTTGGAAGTGCTGAAAGAGTGTAGTCCGCAGCTTGTTTTGACAGATATCTCGATGCCCGGTATGGATGGTTATGAATTGTGCAGAATCCTCAAAGGAAAAGAAGAGACAAAAAATATCCCGATCGTGTTCATCTCCGCATTTGACGATCCCCAAGATATGATACAGGGTTTTCGTCTTGGCGGCGGGGACTATATCACAAAACCGTTTATTCCGGAGATCGTGGAGGCGCGCGTAGGAGTCCATCTCCGTCTTTATGAGGCGAGTCAGGAACTGCTTGCAATGAACCGGCGTCTTCAGGTTTCCGTCAGTGAACAGCTCCGCCAGATGGAGATGGAGAAAAAGAACATATTATACGCATTGGCAAATATTGCGGCACAGAATGCGAGTTATGAGAGCGAACATGTAAAACGTTTGAGCCGTAACTGCCGGATTCTGGCGCAGGGGATGCAGTTGTCCCCGTTGTTTGAAGGTAAGATATCAGATACGTTTATCGACACGATCGGACTGGCGGCACCGCTTTGTGATATCGGAAATATTGGTATTCCGATGGAGATCCTTCAAAAGAAGGAAGCCCTGACCGAAGAGGAAGAGGCTACAGTCCGCAAGCATACGGACATCGGAGCCAAACTTCTTACCGATCTGCAGGTCAGCAATGATTATAATGATTTTATCAGTATTTCGATCGATATTGCCCGTTATCATCATGAGAACTGGGATGGAAGCGGATATCCGGAAGGATTGCGACAGGAGGAAATCCCTCTTGCAGCACAGATCGTAGCTGTGGCAGAACGCTATTGTGTCCTGACTGGCGAAGAAAAGCATAGCAGAGAGGATGCTCTTGAAATTATGAATAGGGAAGCTGGAGTAAAGTACAACGCGGATATTTATAATATTTGTTGTAAAATATCACGTCAATTAATCTAAACTAAAAATTTTCAATGTTTTAACGGGAGGCTTAGTTTCGATGACACAGGAAGAATTTTTAAGAATTTCAGCTTTTATTAAAAACAAGTATGGCATTGACATGTCAAACAAAAAAGAAATCGTAAGGGGGCGTCTTGAAAATCACATAAGGACCGGTGGTTGGAAAAACTTCAAGGAATTTATGAATGACGTAGAGAAAGACCGCTCCGGCGTACATGAAAAAATGCTTGTCAATTTGTTGACAACAAACTATACATATTTCATGAGGGAGTTTGGACATTTTGAATATTTAAGAACAACCGTACTCCCTTGGGTTAAGGAAAAGGCGAAGTCAAGTAAGGAGGTTCGTCTCTGGTGCGGGGCAGCGTCTACAGGGGAAGAGCCATATATGTTAGCTATGGTTCTCCAAGAATTTTTCGGACTGGAGAGAAATGAGTGGGATCTGCGCATTCTTGCCACAGATGTATCGACAAGGGCATTGCAGCAGGCCATGACAGGAGTCTATGGGGACGAACAGTTAAAAAAGGTTCCAGAGTCGTGGAAAAAGCACTTTTTTAAGCCGCTTGTCGGCGGACTTCAGTATCAGGTAAACCAAGAATTAAAGCAACAGGTGCTTTTCCGCAAATTTAATTTGATGGATCCATTTCCATTTAGGAAAAAAATGCATGTTGTCTTTTTACGAAATGTTATGATATACTTTGATGAGGAGACCAAAAAACAACTGGTTCAAAAAGTATATGATCTGTTAGAGCCGGGTGGGTATCTGTTCATTGGAATGACAGAGACACTGGATCGGGGCAGTACACCGTTCCAGATCATCCAGCCATCAATATTTAAGAAGGAAGGGAAATAGGTATGCAGCCAATTCGGGTTTTAGTGGTAGAGGATTCTATCGTATTCAGAGAGCTTTTGGTTCAAAATTTGAATAGAGATCCTATGATACAGGTTGTGGCGACAGCAGGAGACCCTTTTGAGGCGCGAGATGCGATCCTTGCCTATAAACCGGATGTTATGACGTGCGATATTGAAATGCCCAAAATGAGTGGGATTGAATTTATACGCAAGCTCATACCGCAGTATCCGATTCCTGTTGTTATGATCAGTTCGCTGAGTGACAAAGTATTTGATGCTTTGAATGCGGGAGCTGTCGATTTTGTTGCCAAACCGTCTCTCCAGAACCGGGGGCAGTTAGAGGAGTTCATTCGGAATGAGCTTATTGTTAAGATCAAAGTGGCAGCAAATGCCCATGTAAAAAGCAGGGCAAGAGGAATGGCGGCACATGAGCAGCAGCATTTTTCCGGAAGAAAAAATAATCTGATCGTGGCGATTGGGGCTTCGACAGGAGGCACTGAGGCGATCGCCAGTGTCGTAAAGGATTTTGGAACCGACATTCCCGGAGTTGTCGTAGTGCAGCACATGCCTCCCGGATTTACCGCGATGTATGCAAAGAGACTGGACAGCCAGTGTCAGATTCGGGTAAAAGAGGCAGAGACAGGCGATGTCGTGATGCCGGGACATATGTTGATCGCTCCGGGCGGAGACCGGCATATGCATCTTGTGAAGGTGGGCGGAACCTATAAGGTTGAGTGTAAAGCAGGCCCTAAGGTAAACGGACACTGTCCATCGGTAGATGTGTTGTTTGACTCTGTTGCAAAGACAGCCGGCTCGGATGCGCTCGGGATCATCCTGACGGGAATGGGCGGCGACGGAGCAAAGGGACTGCTGGCGATGAGAAACGCCGGTGCAAGAACCATCGGGCAGGATGAGTCTACCTGCGTGGTTTATGGAATGCCCAAAGTTGCTTATGATCTGGGAGCGGTGGAACATCAGGAAAAATTAACGGACATCGCAAAAAGAACATACGCAGTGTTGAATAAAATGTAAAGGAGAGGAAGCATGAGGATTCTATTGGCAGAAGACGATTTTGTAACAAGGAAATTTATGGTAAAATTCCTTTCAAAGTATGGTGAGTGCGACGTTACTGTGGATGGAATGGAAGCAGTGGATGCGTTCAATATGGCTTTGGAGGATGGAGAACCTTATGATCTGGTATGTCTTGATATTATGATGCCGGTAATGGATGGCTACCAGTCGCTCATGGGAATCCGTAATCTGGAGAAAGAGAGGAATATTCCAGAGGATAAAGCAGTAAAAGTAATTATGACGACTGCTTTAAACGAAGAGAAAAATGTCAAAATGGCGTTTGAATTGGGCTGTACCATATACTCCGGTAAGCCTATTAATCAGGAACGGTTTGAACAGGCGTTGAAAAAACTGGATCTGATATAACAAAAGAACATATTAAAAATATGCGGGAAAGGAGAAGGATATGGCTGAGGAATTTAACACAGACGGCATGTTGGATATGTATTTGTTCGAGAATGAGCAGTTGTTAGAGCAGCTTCAGGAAATCGTTCTGGATCAGAAAGATGCGGATTGTTTTGATGAAGACAGCATAAACGAAATCTTCCGGACGATGCATACCATTAAGGGATCATCCGGTATCATGATGTTTGATAACATAACAGCAGTTTCACATAAGCTGGAGGATGTCTTTTATTTTCTGAGAGAATCGAATCCTGAAAATGTGCCTCATGTGGAATTGGTTGAACATGTACTGGATGTGTCCGATTTCATTACGAATGAAATGGATAAGATCCGTAATGGAGACCCGGCAGATGGCGATTCAAGCGAAATGATAGCAGAGCTTGATAAATTTCTGAATAAGATTCAGAAAGGCGCAACAGACGAGGGGGAGGAAGCACCGCCCCAAAATGTGCATGAAGAACCAAAACAGTTCTACATAGCGCCTGTAGCGACGAGTGCCAGCCGTTTTTACAAAATCTACATTACGTATTTTCCAGAGACAGAAATGGTAAATGTGCATGCCTACAAGGCGGTATATGCCTTGAAGGAAATTGCAGAGGATCTTCTGTATTCGCCGGAGGATATCATCACAGATGCCTCCAGTGCAGACATTATTCTGGAAGATGGTTTTCGGATGCTTCTGCAGGCACAGTGTACGGAAGAAGAAATACGTGAGCTGATCGGTATCGGTTATGATATCGAGAAAGTAGATGTCTACGAGTGTAAAGCGGACGAATTTTTACAGGGATTTGATTTTGGAGACTCACAACCGGCGTCACCGAAGATCGATCTGGACGCTAGTGTGGAAGAAATCGAGGTAAAGGCGCAGGAAGAGGAGGAAGGCAAGAGCGGCGAGGAAAAACCGGCAGCCAAGCCCAAACCAAAACCAAAACCAAAACCAGATATCGCGCCGGGAGACTTTGTCATTAAATCCAAAGAGCCGGGCAAACATAAAAAACTGGCGAAAAATAAACCAAAGGCAGATAAAGCTTCGTTTATCAGCGTGGATGTCGGCAAGATGGATCAGCTGATGGATCTGATCGGAGAACTGGTTATTTCCGAATCGGTTGTTCTCCAGAATCCGGATCTGAAGGTTGAGGGATTGAACCTTAACAGCTTCAATAAAGCGGCAGCTCAGTTGTCCAAGATATCCACAGATCTGCAGAACGTGATCATGTCGATGCGGATGGTTCCGCTGACAAATACGTTCCAGAAGATGAACCGTATTGTCTTTGACGTATCAAGAAAACTCGGGAAAGAAATCGAGTTTGAGATGGTCGGGGATCAGACCGAGGTGGATAAAAATATCATCGAGCATATTTCCGATCCGCTGATGCATCTTGTGAGAAATGCGGTCGATCATGGAATCGAGACTAACGAAGAGCGTGTGGAAAGCGGAAAGCCGGATAAAGGTAAAGTTACTTTGTCGGCGAAGACAGAAGCCGGTAAAGTGTGGATCAGTGTAGAAGATAATGGAAAAGGCCTTGATAAAGAAAAGATATTTAATAAGGCAAAGAATCAGGGACTACTTGATGACAACAAACCGGATTCCTCTTATACGGATAAGGAGATTTTCCAGTTCATCACACTTCCGGGATTTTCGACAAACGAAGAGATTACAGAGTATTCAGGACGTGGAGTTGGAATGGATGTCGTAGTCCAGAATATTCAAGCCATCGGAGGCGCACTGGATATCGAGAGTGTGGCGGGAATGGGCAGTATCATGAGTTTGAAGATTCCGCTTACACTGGCGATCATCGACGGTATTGTCATTGAGACAGGATCTTCCGCCTTTGTTATGGAAACAGGTGTGATCAAAGAATTTATCCGTGTGACGCAGGATATGATGTTCAACGAACCAAACGGTGATGAGTATATCATGATCCGTGGGGAGTGTTTACCAGTCATCCGGCTTGGCAAGTGGTATGGCATGGATGAATATAAGGAATCTGTCGAAGACGGAATAATGTTGATTCTTGAAGTGGAGGGTAAGAAGATCTGTCTGTTTGTAGACGGCTTAGTCGGCGAACAGGAGATTGTTGTAAAACCGATTCCTTCTTATATCAAGAAAGTAAAAGGCCTTTCAGGGTGTACGCAGCTTGGCGATGGAAGCATTGCGCTGATCTTAGATCCTGTCGGTCTGTTAGAATAAAAAATATATAGAAAGGAATGGTATGTCCATATGGATACAACAAGCGAACTGAAGAAACACATAGAACCAAGTGAAAATTCAAGTGAGCATGATGCACAAAAGGGCAAATATATGACCTTTAAGTCAGGGAATGAGTATTTTGGGCTGAAGATCCAGAATGTAAATGAGATCATCCAGTTTCAATCGATCACAGCGATTCCCGAGACAGAGGAATATATTAAGGGACTGATCAATCTCCGTGGAAAAGTAATTCCTGTGATTGATGTTCGTCTCCGCTTTAAGCAGGAGCCATTTGAGTATAATGACAGAACATGTATTATTGTCATTGACGTAAAATCTACAGTTGTTGGATTGATCGTAGAGAAAATTGCAGAGGTGGTTGAGATCAAGGAGGAAGACATCCTGCCGCCGCCGGCAATCGGTCGTGCCGATAAAGCCCATCATAAATATGTATATGGTATCGGTAAAGTTGGCAATTCTGTTAAGTTGTTATTAGATCCTGATAAACTGCTGAATGATGAGGATTTATCAGTAGCAGAGCAGGCAGAGGATATGGTATTAGAGGAAGGAGAGGTATAAAAATGAAAAACATGAAGATGAAAACAAAAATGATAATAACATTTGCTATTCTGGTAATACTCACATGTGCAAATTCGATAATGGGAATGAGTTCTGTAAACAGAATCAAGGAATCTGTAACTGCTATGCAGGAAGAAGAGATGACGAAGGTTCAGGACACAATGAAAGAGATTGGTGCAGATGAAGCGAAAGCGGAAGTTGTGGTCAATGCACTGAGCACGGCTAAGGAAGATGACATGGCCAGCATTAACCAGACAGCGAACCTGTCTAATTATGTTAACTTGGCTTTGATCGTGGTATCTATCATCGTTACGATCGTTCTGGGTCTGTCTTTGATCAAACAGATCGCAAGGTCTGTCAAACAGTTGTCAGATGCGGCAAAACGTATTGCTTTGGGCCATACGGAGATTGAACTTGTCAAATATGCAAATGATGAGTTTGGAGAACTGGTAGATGAGTATACGGATGTAATCACCAATATCAAAGATCAGGCAGCTATTGCTGAAGAGGTAGCAAACGGAAACCTGACTGTTCAGGTTAATCCAAAATCCAGTGAAGATATGTTAGGCAATGCCTTGAAGAAACTGGTTCAGGATAACCTTAGTGCATTAAGCAATATCAGTGACGCAGGTTCACAGGTTACACTTAGTTCTTCACAGGTGGCAAGCGCAAGCCAGGCATTGGCACAGGGTTCTACAGAGCAGGCAAGTGCGATCGAGGAG
>JAMPFC010000065.1 GCA_023664685.1 Roseburia sp.
GCATTTTTTATTTTACGATATATCTACCAGCAGAAAAAATGGGGAAACTCAAAAAAGATTTTGCTCATTGAAATCTTTCCCCGTATATGTTATCATATAAAATATATGTGTTTTAAGGAGGCTTTTTTGCGATGGCAGGACAGAACGAGGAAAGAAAAGAGGCGGCTTCTGAGGAAGTGATATCGAAAAACTTCATTGAGCAGGAAGTCGAGAAAGATATAGAAGAAGGCGTTTATAAGAACATCATGACAAGATTCCCGCCGGAACCAAATGGATATTTACATATTGGACATGCCAAATCCATACTGTTAAATCAGGGATTGGCGAAAAAGTACGGTGGGACATTTAATCTTCGCTTTGATGATACCAATCCGCAAAAGGAAAAAGAAGAATTTGTGGAATCCATTCTGGAGGATGTGGAGTGGATCTGTGGCGGGGAAAAGCCGCCGGTTTATTTTGCCTCTGACTACTTTGACCAGATGTATGAATGCGCAGTCAAGCTGATCCGGAAAGGAAAGGCGTATGTATGCGACCTGTCACCGGATGAGATCAGGCAGTACCGGGGGACGCTGACGGAGCCGGGAAAGGACAGTCCGTACCGGGAGAGGAGCATCGAGGAAAACCTTGCGCTGTTTGAGAAGATGAAGGATGGCGAATATAAAGACGGGGAAAAGGTTCTCCGGGCAAAAATTGATATGGCCTCGCCGAATATAAACATGCGCGATCCGATCATCTACCGTGTGGCACATGCTTCCCATCATAATACCGGCGATAAATGGTGCATTTACCCGATGTATGATTTCGCCCATCCGATCGAGGATGCGATCGAAGGAGTCAGCCATTCGACCTGTACGCTTGAATTTGAGGATCACCGGCCGCTGTATGACTGGGTTGTAAAAGAATGCGAGTTTGCGATTCCGCCCAGACAGATTGAGTTTGCGAAAATGTATCTGACAAATGTCGTCACAGGAAAGCGGTATATTAAAAAACTTGTGGAGGATGGAGTGGTCGACGGATGGGATGATCCCCGCCTCGTAACGATCACAGCACTGAAGCGGCGTGGTTTTACCGCTTCCTCCATCAAAAAATTTATGGAGCTTGTCGGTGTGTCGAAGAGCAATAGTTCTGTGGATTATGCCATGCTTGAGTACTGCATCCGGGAGGATCTGAAAATGACACAGCCCCGTATGATGGCGGTGCTTGATCCGGTTAAGCTGATCATTACGAATTATCCGGAAGGGCAGATCGAGTATCTGGATGTGCCAAACAATCAGGAGAATCCCGAAATGGGAACGAGAAAGGTTCCATTTGCCAGAGAGCTTTACATTGAGAGGGATGATTTTATGATCGATCCTCCCAGAAAATATTTCCGGCTGTTTCCGGGAAATGAAGTACGTCTCATGAGTGCTTATTTTGTAAAGTGTGAGGACTATGTGACCGATGAAAACGGAAATGTGACAGAAGTTCACTGTACGTATGATCCGGAGACAAAAAGCGGTCTGGGCTTTACCGGAAGAAAAGTAAAAGGGACGATCCACTGGGTGGCGGCGCCGACTGCCGGGAAAGCGGAGGTCAGGCTCTATGAAAATCTTGTGGATGAGGAAAAGGGAGTGTATAATGAAGACGGTTCTGTAAATATCAATCCGGATTCATTAAAGGTTCTAAAAGAATGTTTTGTTGAACCGGCTCTGTTAGAAGCAGAGAAAAGTGATAAATTCCAGTTTATGAGGACGGGGTATTTTTGTGTGGATACAAAGGATACGACGCCGGAACATAAGGTATTTAACCGGATTGTTTCGCTGAAAAGTTCTTACCGTCCGGGGAAATAAAGGAATACTGTGGTGATTGAAAAGGAATAAGGAGGAAATTATGGCTAATATTTTTGCAGGACTTGAAAGTCTGGGTCTGAAGGTTTCAAAAAACATCGAGGTATACGAAGAGGAAAAAAAGGAAGTCAAGGGTTCCGGAGAGGGCGAGAACAAGCCGAAGGAGCTGTCGGAAGAGGATCTGTTGTTTGACAAATCCTATACGTGTCCGGTGTGCGACAAAGAATTTAAGAGTAAAATGGTTCGCACAGGAAAAGCGAAACTGGTTTCGGCGGATACTGACCTGCGCCCGAAGTATCATGAGATCGACCCGCTCAAATACGATGCGGTGCTGTGTCCAAACTGCGGATATGCATCCTTGAACCGGTATTTTAATTTTGTTATGGGTTCACAGGCAAAAATCATAAAAGAGCAGATTTCAAAAACCTTTGAGTATAAATCGGAGGATGAGAAGATTTATTCGTATGACGAGGCGATCATGAGACATAAGATGGCGCTTTTGAATACGGTCGTAAAAAAAGGAAAGACGAGTGAGAGGGCGTATACCTGTCTTAAATTGGCATGGCTGTTCCGCGGCAAGCGGGAGGAAATGCTTCAGGGCGAGTATAAGCAGGAGGAAGTGGATGAACTCTTAAAAGAAGAGGTGGAATTTCTGGAAAATGCCCACGAGGGATTTGTCTCTGCGTTTTCTAAAGAAGGCTTCCCGATGTGCGGGATGGATCAGCATACGGTGATCTATCTGGTGGCTGAACTTGCGAGACGGATCGGACAGACCGATGAGGCAAAGAGATGGGTCTCTAAGGTACTTGTGGCAAGGGATGCTAATAAGCGCATCAAGGACAAGGCACTGGCTCTGAAGGAGCTGCTTCAGGAGGAGGGTGCAGATTAAATTTTGTGGACTGATAAATGGATGGAGCTGGAGTTATGAGTATGGAAGCACTGATCGACGTTTTAGGGGATGGACTGATAGACAGCATCCGGCTGGTTCCCTTTCTTCTGATCACTTATGTGATCATGGAGTATTTGGAGCATAAAACGACGACAAGGCTCCGTGCGGCTGTGCGGAGGGCGGGGAGACTTGGCCCTCTGGCGGGAAGTGTCGCGGGGGTATTTCCGCAGTGCGGCTTCTCGGCGGCGGCATCCAGTCTGTATGCCGGCGGGCTTTTGACGACGGGAACGCTGATCGCGGTTTTTCTTTCTACGTCGGATGAGATGCTGCCGGTTTTTCTTTCGGAATCGGTGGATATCCGGGCAATCCTCTTTATACTAGGACTCAAGGTCGCAGCCGGGGCGTTGACTGGTTTTGTCGTAGACGTCGTGTTCCGTCTCCGGTCATTTCCGATCCGGTATAAAGAGATCCATACGATGTGCGAGAGCGAGCATTGCGGCTGTGAAGAGGGGATTTTCAAATCGGCTGTGAAACACACGTTGAAGATTTTCGTGTTTATTTTTATCATTACGGTAATCCTCAATATGCTTATTTTTTTCTTTGGTGAGGAACATTTGGCTGATCTTATGTCGAAAAGCCCATTTCTGGGGCCGGTGCTTGCCGGAATTGTTGGGCTTATCCCGAATTGTGCGTCCTCCGTTGTGATCACGCAGTTGTTTTTAAACCATCTGATCAGTTTTGGGACGATGATGGCAGGGCTTCTTGTCGGGGCAGGGGTAGGCTTGCTCGTATTGTTCCGGACAAACAAAAGATGGAAAGAGAATCTTTCCATCTTGGGGATCTTGTATGGTTCCGGTGTGTTGTGGGGGATTGCCCTGAATGCCCTTGATGCTGTGATGGGATTTTTCATTTCATAAGATACCAATGTCATAAAATGCCATTGCATTTTGTCATCGCACGGGGGAGAGCATCCTTCGAGGTTTTCCACGGAGCGTCGGTGTTGCGGTAGTCAAACTTATCAATAAACCATGAGACTTCTTCCTCCATCCGCTTAAAATTGCTCAGAAAAACGTGATCCAGATCGTTTGTAAAACTTTCCAGAACCGTTCCGTGAAGATATTTCGGGGCTGTTTCATACAGCATTCCGTAATGCTCTAAGCAAAATCCCTTTGAATGTTTGAATTTTCCGGGAAATGAAGAATCATTTTCATAAAGATAAAAAGTCGTAGCGATGTAGCGCTCAAAGGTGTGCCGGATCCGGTCGCAGATAAAACAGGAGCGGCTGACCCGGTCGGTATAGGCATATATGCCGCTTTCCTCTTTTTTGGCAAAAAGCCCGCCGGATGTTTTTCTTCCTTTTTTTTGTAATAATTCAATTTCTTTTATCATATTTTTCATATGAGTGTCAATAATAAGTGCCAGCCCGAGGCGGTTTTCAAAATCGTACATCATTTGCATATGGCGGGCGCAGAAGCCGATCTTATCGGTCGTGAGGCGGATATCATCTTCCATATAACTTGGCCCCATCGCAAAGGCGACGCCATCGTCCTCCAGTGATTTTCTCATGGCGCAGATCGGACATTCGCAGTCCTGATCAAAAATATCATTGACAGGTATCGTGTACAGTTGTTCTTTCATAGGCGGATTCTCCATTTCTATATTATGGTGTCAAAGGATCAATCAAAGTATAGCATATTTTATGAAAAAAAGCAAAAAAGTTAGAAAACAAGAGAAAAAAGGAGAAAACAAATAATAAAGATAAAAATAGAAAAAAATACCAATGGCTGTGATTTGCAAATAAAGAGAGAAGTGACTATTATTAAATCAATCGCTAGCACTCGATAAAAGAGAGTGCTAACAAAAAGAAAAGAAATGACAGGAGGAAATAGAAAATGAAATTAGTTCCATTGGGTGACAGAGTTGTATTGAAGCAGTTAGACGCAGAAGAAACAACGAAATCCGGTATCGTACTTCCGGGTCAGGCACAGGAGAAGCCGCAGCAGGCGGAAGTGATCGCAGTAGGCCCCGGCGGCATGGTTGATGGAAAAGAAGTAAAAATGGAAGTAAAAGTGGGAGACAAAGTGATTTATTCCAAATATTCAGGAACGGATGTAAAACTGGAGGACAATGAGTACGTTGTTGTGCGCCAGAGTGATATTGTTGCAATAGTAGAAGATTAATGTAAAAACAAATTTTAGGAGGCAAATTTATCATGGCAAAAGAAATTAAATTTGGTGTAGAGGCTAGAACTGCACTTGAGACAGGTGTAAATAAGTTGGCAGATACGGTACGTGTCACTCTTGGCCCGAAAGGACGTAATGTCGTTCTTGATAAATCATTCGGGGCGCCGCTCATCACAAATGATGGTGTGACGATTGCCAAAGAGATCGAGTTAGAGGATGCGTTTGAAAATATGGGAGCGCAGCTTGTAAAAGAAGTTGCGACAAAGACAAATGATGTAGCCGGTGACGGTACAACGACAGCGACTGTTTTAGCACAGGCGATGATCAACGAGGGAATGAAAAACCTTGCAGCAGGAGCAAATCCGATCATTCTCAGAAAGGGAATGAAAAAGGCGACAGATCAGGCAGTTGAGTCGATCAAGGAGATGAGTGAGACACTGCAGGGCAAGGAGCAGATCGCAAAAGTAGCGGCGATTTCTGCCGGTGACGAGCAGGTTGGCGAGATGGTTGCCGATGCAATGGAAAAAGTTTCCAATGATGGCGTCATCACGATCGAGGAATCCAAGACAATGAAGACCGAGTTGGATCTTGTAGAAGGAATGCAGTTTGACCGCGGTTATTTGTCCGCTTATATGGCGACGGATATGGATAAAATGGAGGCAAATCTTGAAAATCCGTATATTTTGATCACAGATAAAAAGATATCCAACATTCAGGAAATCCTTCCTCTTTTGGAGCAGGTTGTGCAGTCAAGCGCTAAACTTCTCATCATCGCTGAGGATGTAGAGGGCGAGGCTCTCAGCACACTTGTACTCAACAAACTGCGTGGAACATTCCAAGTAGTAGCTGTGAAAGCTCCCGGCTATGGCGACAGAAGAAAAGAGATGCTGAAGGATATCGCGATCCTGACCGGCGGTGAGGTGATCACCGAGGAACTTGGACTGGATCTGAAAGATACGACGATGGATCAGCTTGGACGTGCAAAATCCGTAAAAGTCCAGAAAGAAAATACGATCATCGTAGACGGTGAGGGAGATAAGGCTGAGATCGAGGCACGGGTATCCCAGATCCGTACACAGATCGAGGAGACAACTTCTGAGTTTGACAAAGAAAAACTTCAGGAGAGACTTGCCAAACTGGCAGGCGGCGTGGCAGTGATCCGTGTCGGTGCAGCGACCGAGACAGAGATGCAGGAGGCAAAACTCCGTATGGAGGATGCTCTCGCAGCGACAAGAGCAGCAGTAGAAGAGGGTATTATCGCCGGAGGCGGTTCTGCCTATATCCATGCTTCCAAAGAAGTGGCAAAACTTGCGGCTGACCTCGAGGGAGACGAAAAGACAGGAGCAAACATCATCCTGAAAGCACTGGAATCGCCACTCCGCACGATCGCAGAAAATGCCGGTCTTGAGGGATCTGTCATCATTGATAAAGTAAAAGAAGAAAAACCGGGCTTTGGTTTCAATGCATTGACCGAAGAGTATGTTTACATGGTAGATAACGGTATTCTTGACCCAGCGAAGGTTACAAGAAGCGCTCTGCAGAACGCAACGAGTGTAGCATCTACCCTGTTGACAACAGAGTCCGTTGTTGCTAATCTTAAAGAAGAAACACCGGCTATGCCTGCAGGCGGCGCCCCGGGCATGGGCATGATGTAAACCACCCGAAAGGAAATCAAGCGCCCGCAAAGCGGGCATTTGATTTCACCGGGTGGTTTAGCGAAACGTGCAGGAGCGCGAAGCGCGGTTTCTGCGGAGCAGAAAGCACGTAGAGCTAAGTTGAAAGCGAGAGAAACAGGAGCGCGAAGCGCGAGTTCTGCTTTGCAGAACGTTTCTCGAGCTTATTGGGAAAGGAAATCAAGCGCCCGCAGAGCGGGCATTTGATTTTACCTGCCGGTTTAGCGAAACGTGCAGGAGCGCGAAAGCGCGGTTTCTGCGGAGCAGAAAGCACGTAGAGCTAAGTTGAAAGTGAGAGAAACGAAAGCGCAGAATGGAGAATTATATGGAGCAACTATACGCAGAATCCAGTGTGAAGCAGAAAACAACAGCAAAGGTAACGGTACTAAAAACAATCTTGATCATAGGAGTCATTTTTTTACTTGGAATTGGTTTTTTGAGTGGGAATACTCTTCTTGCCCTGCTGGCGGTCGTGGCAGTGATCGCTTTGGTGTGGTACTGGCCAAGATTCCAGATTGAATGGGAATACGTGTTTTGCGATGGACAGATTGATTTTGACCAGATTCTTGGGGGACAGAAGCGCAAAACGATCCTCCGGATCGAACTGGATGATGCGGATGTGATCGCACCGATGACATCCTCCCGGTTAGATGGCTACCGGCATCTGCCGGTGCGGGATTTTTCTTCGCTCTCTCCGGACGCAGAGAAATACGGAATTGCGATCCGTCTTGAAGGGAAAGAAGACAAGACGGTTCTGGTATTTGAACCGAATGCGAAAATGCTTCGGATGATCCATACGAAATTTCCGAAAAAGACGGAAATTCCAGAATCAGTGCTTGAATAACGATATTAGTTTTGGATGGTTTGAATGGCTGTTATAGAAGTATTTATTGCTTGTATGGCAGCTTTTTTTGTCTCAAAATAATTTACAATTTTGGCACAGAATGATATAATATTATTATATCATTCTGTGCGAGCTTTCTGCACATATCGATGTTGCGAAGCAACTCGCTAATAAGTTCGTCAGAACTTATTTTATATCATAGACTGGAGGTTGCAGCGTGAGGAGACAAACTAGGAGGATGCTGAGTTTTGTTTTGGCGTTGGTGATGTTTTTGGGGGTAGCAATTCCGGTTCAGGCGGCAAAACAAGTGAAACTGAGCAGTAAAAAGGTATCAGTAAAGGTCGGTAAGACAAAGAAGTTACAGGTAAAAAACACAACAAAGAAGACAAAGTGGTCTGTTGTAAAAGGAAAAGGTTGTATCCAACTGACCAAAAAGAAAAAACAGAGCGTAGTAATAAAAGGGAAAAAGGCAGGAAGTGCAAAAGTTCTGGCAAAGGTTGGCGGAAAGAAGTTGTATTGCAAGGTAAGCGTAAAAGGGGAAGCGAGCGTTGTTCAAACTCCGCAGACAGCGGCACCAGAGCCGCCGGTACAATCGGCGACAGCATCGCCAGTGGATGCCACATCTGCTGAACCGTCCCAGATGCCATCGGCGTCGCCCTCGGTTACACCAACACAATCGGCAGATTCCAAACAGCCGGGTCAGCCGGTAGAAAATCTCAGTATTGATCTGAGCCGGTATGCGACAACAAAATTTACAGCACCGGGAAAGATCAATTTCAGTGATCAGCTTGAGAGTTGGTTTGATCTGACGCTGTTTAGTAAATTAAAGGTCAGTTACGTGTTAGAATTTGAAGATGGGGACAGTTCTGATTTTGTAAATGGGAAAATCGGTCTGGCTCAAAGTACAGATACCCTTACCGGATATGCAGATGGAATTGCCCATAATTTTAGCATTACAGCAACCGGGACGACAGCAGAGGTCGATCTGTCGGGAGAGGCGGTCGAGGGAACTGCGGTGGGGATCAATATCCAGCCGATGAATGCGAGTTATAACTGGCCGGATAAGCTGGTAAGTATCACGATCACGGGAATTGAATTTGTGGCAGCAAGCGGAGCCGTGTATCCGGATCCGAATGCGCCGGCAGTGGCGACAGAGACGCCGGGGCCGACCTATCCGCCAGAGGAGTTCCGGTATGAAGGGCTTGATACGAGTTGGATCGATGCCTCGAAGCCGATGGTGGCATTTACGTTTGATGATGGGCCGGTTGGCAATACAGATACTAGTACCAGTATGATCATCCAGAATGCTCTGACTGATCATAACGCACATGCGACATTTTTCTATATTGGCAGCCAGATCAATAGCGATGCGAAGAAAGATGAAATCCGGAAAGCGAAAGAGCGCGGATTTGAAATAGGAAATCATTCTTATGGATGGGATCCTTTGAGTTCTTTGAAAGAAGCGAAAATCAAAAAATCCATTGAGGATACGAATGAAATCCTGAAAGAACTGACAGGATACTCGAACTTTTTGTTCCGTGCGCCGAATCTATCTGTGAGCGATGCGATGAAAGGCTATATAAAAGCACCTTTTATTGATTGTGCGGTAGATAGTAAAGACTGGGCTAACGCTACGACAGAGCAGATCATTGAAAATGTAGAGAAAGCAAAGGATGGGGACATCGTCCTCATGCATGAGACACAAGCAAATACTGCCGCAGCGATCAATGAGCTTCTCGAGTATTTCGAGGAGAAAGGCTGGCAGGTAGTATCTGTTTCGGAACTGTTTGCAGTGAGGGAAAAGAAATTGATCACAGGAACAGTATATTCTTCCTGTGCTCCGGCGAACGGATCGTGACGGATCCATTTTAGAAGGAAAGAGATAAGAGAAACAAGAAGAGCAGTGAAAAGTTTTTTACTGCTTTTCTTGTGTTTTTTGTAGAATATATTGACATATTTTTACCCATAATTTACCATAGAATAGACAAAGGGATCAGCTAAAATAAGTTCTAACAAACTTATTAGCGAGTTGCTTTGCAACATCGGTATGTGCAAAAAGTATAAGCGTTTTACACAGGAGGCCAACGAATGAATATGATAAGATTCATCCCCCCTCCGCTTCGCGCGGGGTATCTCACTTTACGGGGAATCCCATTTACAAGAGGATACGACGAGAGTTTTGATAAGGGATACGAGACAAAATCAAAAGATTATATAAAATACCAGTCGGTGAAGAAAAACAAGATCTGCATTGAGAGTGATATCGAAATGGAGAAAGGACTTGCCATGAAGACGCGTGAGCGTGAACAGGAACTGGTCAGAAAGTTTCAGGAGGAGAAATATTCATTTGAGTCTCCGGGTGTTTTTTTAAACCCCTATGGCATGACGCCGCTTTGCGCTTACGTGTTTTTTTATACTGAAGAAGAGTGCAGTGCGAGGTTTTGTGTGGAGGGAAAGACAAAGGATGCCTGTGTTACGGACTGGATCAAGAGGCAGTGCAAATGGCACAGGCTTCCAGTATATGGCTTGTATCCGGGAATGGAAAATACCGTATTTCTTGAACTGGTCGATACCGATGGGAAAGTGATCGCTGAAAATGAGGTGAAGATCAAGACGAAACCGCTCAGAAAGGTAATGCAGGATGCTGTCCGGGTGGAGAAAAAGAGTGCCGATTCTGCGATGAAACTTATTTTTGTGGCGGGAAAAAGTACGACGTATCCGATGGCATTTGATACAAATGGGGACATCCGGTATCTTATGATGTACCGCCCCCGGGGGTATGGCTTCTTTGAACTGGCAAATGGCAGATTTATCATGATGGAGAGACAGACGCTTGTTCCGACATACATGATCCCGCATTCTACCCAGATGTACGAGATCGATTATTTTGGCAGGGTATATAAGACGTATTATGTGCCGAACGGAGTCCATCATGACGTCTGCGAGATGACGCCGGGAGGAAACCTTCTGGTGGTCAGCAACTCACAGTGCGGGCATGTGGAGGACTGTATTGCGGAGATCAACCGCCACAATGGCAGGATCGAGAAATTTCTTGATCTCAGGGAAGTGCTGAAAACCGCATACCGCGACCGGACAAACTGGATCCACATCAATTCTCTGGAATACTGTCCGGACACAAAGGATGTGGTCTTTTCCGCGAGAAATCTCCACAGCATGATCTGCATCAACTGGAAGACAAACAAGCTTAAGTGGATTCTTGGAGAGAAAAAATTCTGGGGCAGAACCCCATTTGGATACAAAGTATTGAAAACGCCGGAGGACATGCCGTGGCATTTTCAACAGCACTCCGTGCGGGAAATCCATGAAAATCTGGACAAAAATCCGGATACCAGACATTTTATCCTGTTTGATAACCACTGGAATCTGAGGCGTAAAATATCCGCCTTTGACAATGATGATAAATCGTATGTGACGATCTACACGGTCAATGAGAAGAAAAAGACCGCAAAACTGGAAAAACGCTTTGGCGGCATAAAGTCAAAGATCACGTCGAATGGGATATTAAAATTCGATGAGCGCAGGCTTTTCTATATGGGCGGGTATTTGGCGTTTCCGGAGGAAAATGACGACCGCTGTGCGATGATCAGTGAGTTTGATTATGATACAGGGGAGGAGTTGAACCGTTATAGCCTGCGGTATTATTTTTTCCGTGCATTTGAGATGAAACCGGATGCGGACGACCTCGCTTCTGCGATGGATTTTTATGCAGAGCCATGCGTGGGATGGTTGCAGCCTTTTGAGAAAATGAATGGGAAAATGCAGATTCCGGAAAAAAACATACAGGAGGCTCCGATCGACTGTCAGGAGGAGAGGGTTCGTCTCCGGCTCGAAGATTCGAACCTCTGGGTCAAATCCAGAGACCATCTGATCGATCAGGTATTTCTGGTGGGGGAAAAGCAGAGCTACCGAAAAGATTTCCGTGAACCGGAAAAGCAGCAGGAGATAGCTGCGGATATGGAGTATTATCTGTCCATTCCACTGTATAATATCGCGCCCGGGGAATATCAGGTCGTGGTTCAGTTTAAGGGAGTGTGCTATGACACAGAAAATTGGATAAAAATACAAAAAAGTGCCAATCCGAAACAAAATTGACATATTGTCAAAGTATAGTATACTTATGGTAGTGGTTCGGCAATGCAGCCGGACGGAAAAAAAGAGATAGGAGAGAAACGCATATGAGAAAGAAAATGGCGGCGGCTGGCCTGCTGCTTGCATGTGGACTGGCGATCGGAGCAGCAGCCAACACAGAGACGTCAAAGGCAGCGGCAAAATATACGATATCCAAATCAACGAAACCATGTAACAGCTCTTATAGCAGCCTGAAAAGCTATAATAACAAGACAAAGAATTATTATACGATCAAATCATATCTTGAGCGTCTTGGGAGCAAGGGGGGCGGTACACTGGTACTCAAAAAGGGCACATATAAGGTGTGTTCCACGCTTGAGGTGCCTTCAAACGTCACGATCAAGATGAAAAACGGTGTAAAGATCAAAAAGACGTATGAAACCGGAAGTTCAGCCCTGAAACCAACCAAGACATTATTTAAGGTTAGTTCGCCAAAGGCAAAGAATTATAAAGGCACAAAAAAGGTTGTGATCACGAGCGCGAAGAGTGCGACGATCGATCTTGGAAATGTCGCAAATGCCATCGGGATCGACCTCGGACATAATTATAATGTTTCGGTGTCCAAGATCCGTTTTAAAGGAAAAAAAGGCGGCGCATATATCAATATCGCAGGAAGCCGGCGGGTCAGTGTTGAGAATTGTACGTTTATGAACGGAGCAAATAAATCCGGTGATAAATATAAAACAGCGATTACGATAAATTCCATCGGTTCGGTTCCCTGTGAAAATATAAAGATCACATCGAATACGTTTAGCGGACTTGAAAACGGAATCGCTTCCACAAAATACAAAAAATCGGTTTATTCCACAAAAGTATCTGTGAAAAAGAATACATTTACTAATATGAGCAGTTCCGCAGTTCTTGGAAAAATGTGGGCTTCTCCGACGATCACATCCAATACTGTGAAACGAAGTGACGCTGCGGCAAATACGGCAGCTGCTGTGAAACTTTATAGTGTGACAGAGCCGGAAGTGTCAAAAAATGATATCAGCAATGCCCGGTATGCGGTTTCGATCAGCCGTTCAGCGAGCGTTAATAATGTGATTTCGGCGGCAAAGACTGAGTCGATGAAGAATAACACGGTGAAAAATCTGACGCATTATTATGTACCGTGTAAAAATGAGACGACGACGAGACTTTTGTATTTCCAGACAAAAGAGGATAATAATTTTACGATCACACCATCTTCTGAGCCTTACAGAGAGCATTATACGGATAATGCCGCTTATACAGCGAACAGTTCTCAGGCAAAGACATACTTTATATTCCGCTCTTATATGGAGCAGCTTGAATATGCCGGCGGCGGTACGATCAATATTACAGCGGGTACGTACACACTCAGCCACTCCGTATGCATCCCTTCCAATGTGACGGTAAATTTTGCAGATGGCGTCAGAATCCAGAAGGTAAAGGCTACAAATACAAATCTTGCTACGAATAAGACGATGTTTGAGATCGTTCCGCCATCCAAAGAGGGCGTGAAAAATTCGGTCAGCGGATACGGCGGTTCCCAGAATGTGATCCTTCAGGGAAGTGGAAATTCGGTTATCGACTGCAATAACGTTGTAAATTCAATGGCAGTTGTTATGGGACATGCCAACAATGTGACGATTCGCAATATCGCATTTACGAATGAATATGGTTCTCACTTTATCGAACTAAATTCTTCCCAGAATGTCACAGTAGAAAATTGTTCCTTTACGGATTTTAGGATTTATAACAATAAGAGCCACAAAGAGGCGATCAATATTGATACGACAGATGCCAACAATAATGGGTTTAATTATGAGTGGTCTACCCACGACCGCACAGCATGTAACACCGTAAATATCAATAACTGTATCTTTACCAATATGGGCGTTGCAGTGGGAAGCCATACGTATTCCGTTAATACAGCGAATCAACAGATTTACCATGAAAATGTGACGATCCAGAACTGTAAGATAAACCAGACTTATAATGCGGGCGTACGGATATTGAATTGGAGAAATGCCATAATCCGCGACAACTCTTTTGTTGGGATTCAAGGTATCAATGACAAGAAGGATCTCAATTATAATTGTATTTTAGTGCGGGGGGCAGTGAATCCGACGATTACGAAAAATGAGTTCGGGCGGGGGTCTGTTACCAATATAGTTGAATCGGTGGTAGCTGTCCGGATTGATATGCAGTTCTCTACTTCGATCGAAGCAGCGGTCAGTGCAGGATATGCGGATACGATCTGCCAGCTCAGCGAACAGAATATCGTGGATTTACGTGATAATAAAATCGTCGAGGGCTGTAAAAAATACTTCAAGATTAAGTATGCGGACGGCGAAGAGAGTACGACAATGAAGAGTGAAGAGCAGAGGTCGGCAGAGAAGCCTTGGCTGCGCGCTGACTGTAAATTTAACGACTCTAATGCCGGAGATGAAAGCGACGAGACGGGTAAGGAGGATAGCGGCGAGACAGTAGCCGACTGACGGTTCGATTAAAACAGAAATAATAAATCTAGCAAAAGTGTGGGATTGTCTCATTGACAATCCCACATTCCTACGTTATAATGAGACGATGTAAAGTTTAAATTTCGATGTGCATGGGAATCCCGGATGACTTATGTGCAGGAATGGAGGAAATGGATAAGATGGCTGAAGTGAAGAAGAATATTTTGACTGAGGAAGGGTTAAAAGCACTGGAGGAGGAATTACAGGATCTGAAGGTGTACCGTCGTAAGGAAGTCGCACAGAAGATCAAGGAAGCCAGAGAGCAGGGGGACTTATCAGAGAATGCTGAATATGATGCTGCCAAAGAGGAACAGCGCGACATTGAGCTTCGTATTGAAGAGATTGATAAAATACTCAAAAACGCAGAGCTTGTTGTCGATGATGACATTGATTCCAGTGTGATCAACATCGGCTGCACCGTGCAGATTAAAGATTTGGAATATGACGAAGAAATGGAATATAAGATCGTGGGTTCCACGGAGGCAAACAGCCTGAAAGGGAAAATTTCCAATGAATCGCCGGTAGGAAAAGCTCTGATCGGTGCGAAAAAGGGGCAGACCGTGGTTGTCGAGACGCCATCCGGGGAATTAAAATACAAGATTCTTGAGATCAAGAAGAACTGACAGCAAAAGGAGAGAGAAAAGTGGCAGAAGATATCAATCAGTTGATGAAGGTCAGACGGGAGAAACTGGCTGTATTGCAGGAAGAGGGAAATAATCCATTCGAGATCACAAAGTGCGAAGTTTCCCATCATTCGGTAGAGATAAAAGAGAACTATGAAGAGTTGGAGGGAAAACAGGTGTCTGTGGCAGGACGCCTTATGTCCAAACGTGTCATGGGAAAGGCATCCTTTTGCAATGTCCTTGACCGGGATGGTTCGATTCAGGGATATGTGGCGCGGGATGAAGTGGGAGAAGACGCTTATAAGGCATTTAAAAAATTTGATATCGGCGATATCGTTCTTCTCGAGGGCGAGGTTTTCACGACGAAAATGGGTGAAATTTCCATCCATGCCAAAGGGATCAAACTCTTGAGCAAGAGCCTTCAGATTCTTCCGGAAAAATTTCACGGCCTTAAAGATACGGATATCCGCTACCGCCAGAGATACGTCGACCTGATCGTAAACCCGGAGGTACGGGATACATTTAAAAAGCGTACAAAGATCATAAGTGAGATTCGGAGATTTTTGGACGATCAGGGATTTATGGAGGTGGAGACGCCTGTGCTTGTCCCGATGGCAGGCGGTGCGGCGGCGAGACCGTTTGTGACCCACCACAATACACTGGATGAAGACCTGAATCTGCGAATTTCGCTCGAGTTGTACTTAAAGCGCCTGATCGTCGGCGGCATGGAGCGGGTGTATGAAATCGGCCGCGTGTTCCGCAACGAGGGGCTGTCCGTCAGACATAATCCGGAGTTTACGCTTTTGGAGTGCTATCAGGCATTTACGGATTATTATGGGATGATGGATCTCGCTGAAAATATGTACCGTCAGGTGTGCCAGAACGTATTGGGAACGACAAAGATCAATTATGACGGTGTGGAGATCGATTTTGCCAAACCGTTTGAACGCCTGACGATGGTCGAGGCTGTAAAGAAATATTCCGGTGTGGATTTTGGAGAAATAAAAGACGTGGAAGAGGCAAGAAAGGCGGCAAAAGAGC
>JAMPFC010000066.1 GCA_023664685.1 Roseburia sp.
TATTATGGAGAAAAAATTTTATGTCCTCCAAAGAAAATTTTGAGAGTGAAGGATGATTATGCAATACAATTACCACACAATCCAATGACGCAGTTATTAAATGATATGCCACCGTATTCATGCACGGATCTACGGAATGCTCATCTCCTAATGCTATTCCCATATACTCTTGTCCTTGAGCAATTAAATCACGATAACTCAGGCTATAGGTTAAAGCAACCTCATTAGAATCATTGTTCTCCATTGAAACTCTCAAAACTTCTTTTGCAAAATCCTGTATCATTTGATATTCCGTTTCTGGTATTTCTTTATATTTTACCAAAGGAACTTTTTCAATAGCCTGATTCGTAATCATAATCTTACGATTACGCTTTTTTGCCATTTCTAAGTCTTGCATTGTATTATCTTCCACTACACCCTCACTTCCTATCTCATTTTCTCTTTTCCCCATAAAAACATTATAACCTAATTATATGTTTTCCACAATAATTTTTTTACCAGCCGGAAAGAACTAAAAATAGGATTGTCCCCCCCTGCCCATTTTTGCAAACATAGTAAAAGCAGTTGTCATATTCACTCCCCACTATCCCTTTCTCATCCTTACTGCTGCCATTACCAGATCAATGCTGCGTACCTGCTCCAACCAAAATTCATACTGATGAGAATAAGAAGCTCCAACTGTATTCATCGTATTGCCAAATAATCGGTCTATCAGCCTATCGCAGCTAACGCTCAAATCCTCCCGATTCTCTCCGCTCTCCTGTAACAGTTTCTCTAAAAGCCAAGCAAGGCTATTCATCTGCGCCTCATCGACAAGTGATGTCATCCGCGTGATATCCACCATTATATCGTCAATCTTAATATACCGTGCGCGATCAATCCGCACACAAGAACGATAAAAAAATCCATCGCAGAAAAATTTTTCCGACAACTCCTTTTGATCCATCCACTGGCACCGGCCCACCAGTTTTCCTGCATTCCCTATACTGGATATTGACCCTTTCTCATTGGCTAAAAGTATTTTCTTCGCCTGCTCCGTCTGGTCAGACACACAGTAATCCTCCATCATCAGAATGCAGTCCCCATATTTTATATACTCACTGGAACCTCCAATCACAAGAATTGTAGAGATTCCCCGCCTTTTTAATTCTAAAATCCTATCCGTATAAGGGATAATGGACTCCTTTGGCACCAACTGCCGCATAACCGGATCCTGAATCATAAAATTAGTAGCACTGGTATCTTCATCAATAAGCAGACACCGGCTGCCGGCATATACCGCCTCAATGATATTTACTGCTTGGGACACACTTCCACTGGCATGGGAAGTAGAAAAGTCAGAAACATCACTTCCCTCCGGCATCCATGAGAAAAATGGAGTTATGTCTGTGGAATCAACACACCTTCCATCCTCTGCATAAATTTTACAGGCGGTTTTCTCTACGATCACATATTCTCTGCCATCACCCTTTACATGAAAATAAATCCCCTGTTCCAACGCATCCAACAAAGTACTTTTTCCAGAATATCCGCCTCCCGTTATAACCGTAATCCCCTTTTTTATACCCATCCCGCTCAGACTTGTTCCATCATGAAAACAAATCACGGTGCGCAATTCGGGCGGCGACTGAAAAGGAACCGCACCCTCCATAGGTGCCTGTGTATCTCCTTTTCTCGGCAAAATACTCCCGTCCGCTACAAATGCCAACAACTCATTCTTTGCCAGAAATTGTTCGATTTCTTTTTGACGCTTATACAACTGTATGTGTTCTGAAAGGCTGTTTCGACCTGCGTTCGCCAAACGATCACAAATAAGATCAAGTAATTGTTTTATGTTTTTATAGCTGCTCTTTCCATTTACGGAATGACCATTGATCAGCGCAAACTCAAATTCAATCCGCAGCCGGAACGCTTTCTTCTCCACCACATAAATACACCCATTCCTTCTTTGAACGACCGGACTTATCGACTGCATATAAAATTTGGCTTTT
This sequence comes from Roseburia sp., assembly GCA_023664685.1. GTDB lineage: Bacteria > Bacillota > Clostridia > Lachnospirales > Lachnospiraceae > Eubacterium_F. The sequence continues at coordinate 1,992 of JAMPFC010000066.1, forward strand.
TCGCGAGAATCCTTATGATCATTTTGCAACGCTTCTCCCAATGCATTTACTGGCTCTGATAATATTCTCAATAACCAGTCCTCGCAAGGTATCGTCGTGTCTTTCGTCAGTTCCTTTCCACAATCCAATAACTCATCCGGTATCCACACAAAAAGTAGCACCCTTTCTGGTGTGCGGAAACCAGTTCCCATAAAGGAAAAAGATATTTCCCGGTAATAAAATATTTTTTCATCTTCGATCGGCTGTTCACTGCTGCTGACAGAACTGATATGTACTTGTTTATCCGTATAAATCTTATGAAGACAATTCTTTTTCTGTGTATGGCTTGCCGCCATGATTTTCTTAAATTTGTTCATTAATACCTCTCTCTGCGCCATAGCAAAGCGACGCTATTTTTTGACTTGCAGAATATATTAAGAACAAATAAAAAGACATACTTAATCCGTACGTCTTAGCCTTTCATATATATTTTATTTCTATCCAGAATGAATTAAACTTCTCAATACTGAACACAAAAAAGCAGTTGGCTAATATGACAATTCGGGCATATGCATTTGTTCTTCATATTAACCACCTCTTTCCTGTATATCTGCATTGAATGATTTTTTATGAAAATCTAAAGTCAACTTTATTTTATCCTTATTATGCCCCCTTGTCAAGAAAATACCCTCTTCCCTGAAGAAATATTTTTAAACCTTGTCTTTTCTCCCAATAATCGCTATACTTATTATAAAATACATACAACATCAGTAGATTGGAGGTTTACTTAACTTATGAAACAACTGAAAAATCCGGTACTGCCCGGTTTCAACGCAGACCCGTCTATCATCCGTGTTGATGACACCTATTACATCGCCAACTCTACCTTCGAGTGGTTTCCGGGCGTGCGCCTGCACGAATCAAAGGACATGATCCACTGGAACCTGCTCCCTTCTCCGCTGTCGACTACGACATTACTCGACATGAAGGGAAATCCGTCTTCCGGCGGAATCTGGGCGCCTGACTTGTCTTATGCTGACGGGAAATTCTGGCTTGTGTATACTGACGTTAAAGTGACCGAAGGAAGCTTTAAGGATATGGTCAACTATCTGACGACCGCTGAGGATATCCGTGGCCCGTGGTCTGATCCGATCCGGATAAATGGTGTTGGATTTGACGCCTCGCTGTTCCACGATGAGGATGGGCGAAAATACCTTGTTCAGCAGACATGGGATCACCGGGAATACCATCATGCTTTTGATGGCATTACGCTGACCGAATTTGATACAACCACGATGAAATTAAAACCAGAAACAGCAAGAAATATTTACAATGGAACTGACGTCAAACTTGTTGAGGGGCCGCACCTTTACAAGATCAATGGATATTATTATCTGTTTGCTGCACAGGGCGGTACTGTCTACACCCATCAGGAGGTGGTAGCACGCTCCCGGACACTCGATGCCCTGAGCTTTGAGACCGAGCCGGATGGCCCATTTATCACGAACTTTGACACGCCATACCTCGGCATACAAAAGCAGGGACATGGCGCTCTCGTTGAGACGCCCGGCGGTGAGTGGTATTATGCTAGCCTTTGCGGACGTCCGTGGGTTCATGAAAATGAATCCTGTATTGATCCCCGCGGGTATTGTACGCTTGGGCGTGAAACAGCGATCCAGAAAGTTTACTGGGATGATGAGGGATGGCCGCGCATCGAGGGCGGTCACGGTGGATGTGTCTATGTCGATGCACCGGCAGACGGAATCGAGACGGACGCACCGGCAGACCATTCGTTCCATGATACATTTGATGCGCCAAAGCTGCATGACGAGTGGAATACCCTCCGGGTTCCATTTACAGATGAAATGGGAACGACGGGCAATGGCAAGCTTGTCCTCCGCGGACAGGGTTCTCTCTGCAATACCCACGAATTGTCGCTGATCGCAAAACGCTGGCAGGCATTTTATTTTGACGCCTCTGTAAAAGTCAGCTATAACCCATATTCGTATCAGCAGATGGCAGGCCTCACAAACTATTATAACGACAAACACTGGTCATTTGCCTTTGTGACATGGAACGAGGAAAGCGGCCGCGTCATCGAGGTGGCACAATGCAGCCGCGGCAATTATACATCTTTCCTGAAAGACAATGCCATTCCGGTGCCAGAGGGTGCTGACGTGTGGTTCCGCACAAAAGTAAGAAAAGAAAACTACTCCTATGAGTATTCCTTTGATGGGAAAAATTATAAAGAAATTCCGGTGATCTTAGACGCCGCAATCTTATCTGATGATTATGTACTGCAAAGTTATGGCGGTTTCTTTACCGGTGCTTTCGTGGGAATGGCATGCGTCGATTATGCTTATTATGATACGGAAGCTGCATTCAGTGACTTTGATTACACGGAACTTGGCGACGTGCTGAATGCGGATGGCAGCTATTCGTGGTAAAGGCTTGGCTGAAGATCGCTAGCCTATCAAGTTTGCCACAGGCAAACTTGCTCCGCAAAAATTCCCTTTGCGCAAAAAACTGCTCCCCGGTTCGTATGAACCAGAGAGCAGTTTTTATATTTTTCTATTTGATCCCCAGATATCTTACCATACCTTAACCGCCTCGATAAAGGCAAAATACGATTCCTTCGGATCGTTGATCGTCTGACCAAATAAGAGCGGTTCACAGGCAGAGCGCCATGATACACCGTCGCACAGCCCCCACAAAGTAATACCGGTGATTCCTTTTGGATTCAGGTCTTTGTTTCGGTTCTTCTGTTTTACAATGATTGTTTCCATCAATTCTTTCACAAATTTTTTCTGGTCAGCGGATGTTTCATTTTCATCACGATAAGAATATGTCGCCGAAGAACCTTCCGTGTCAAAATTGATCGTAAAATCAAGCTCCGTGATCTGGATTTCATACCCGGCAGCAAGGAAACGCTCCAGTGCGTCTCCGTATTGTTTTACCGTCGGCACCTTAACATCCACATGGCTCTGCATACCGATTCCGCTGCAGATCTTCATCGGTTCATCTTTATTGATGAACTCCACGAGATCCAGTGTTTCCTGTACACCAAAATACGTATTATAATCGTTATAGAACAGCGTCACCTTATCCTGAACACCATAACTATTTAACATCGAATATGCGATCTCAAATGCTTTCTTCACATAAGAAGGCGAGCCGCCCATATTTCCGTATACACTGTCCCAGACCTCTTTTCCATAGGAAGACCGGTGAAGGTACTCATTTACGACATCCCACGCATAAATAATGTTTCCGGCGCCCCCGGTCAGCTGCTTTTCCTTTTCCATCACATGTGCCATGACATTATGCACATAATAATCAAGACGCATATCCATCACTTCCGTTGAAACGACCGACGACCCCTCACAGTTCTTTGTGAAGAACCAACTCGGCGTCTGGCTGTGCCACACAAGCGTATGGGCGCGCATCCGTAACCCATTCTTTGCAGCTACTTCCATTGCCCCGTCCACTTCACGGAAATTGAGTTCAGGAACTTTTGCCTCTGCATAGCCCTCTGGAACATAATATCCGCCTGCTTTTGCCTCCTCAATCGAGAGCATCTTCGGCGACGCTCCAAGAATGTTGTCCGGCTTCATCTCATTTTCCAGTGTGATACTGTTAAAATGTTTCTTGATAAAGGCGAGTGTCTTTTTATCCTGTAGCTGTCCCGGCGAGTAACTGCCATAGTTCACCGCAGCTCCCATATTCGGGACAATGTCCTTGTACGTTGCCAGAAGGCTCGGTGTATTTACCACCTTCACCTTACACTTGAGTTTGTACGTTTTCTGATCCGTCTTTACCGTACAAGTCAGGTTCGCACTCCCTGTCTTTACCCCCTTTACACTGCAAGACGTCTTGCTCTTCTTAGAAAGCTTAATGACCTTTTTCTTATTTGTCTTCCATGTCACTTTCTTCTTTTTTCCCTTATAAGAAAGTTTAACCTTTTTTGTCTTTCCGGTGACAACCATCATCGTCTTGGCGGAAAGTTTCGGCTTCTTCACCTTTGCCTCTGCATTCATGCCGGGCAAAGCCGATGCAAGACACAGACCAAACGTAAGCACATACGCTGTCATTTGTTTCCATCGTCTCATGATCCTTCTCCCTTCTGCCCGGCGGTGCCGGACGAAATAAAAATGGTCTATAGGTTATAAACAGTCTATCACCTATAGACCTTTTTGTCAATTACAATTTATCCCATGCACCTAATAATGAATAAACACCGCTTCCCGGTATTTCACCATATTATAAATCTTTTCGGCATCGCCCGGCTCCAGATTAAGACAACCGTGGGAGCCTTTTGTCTTATACATTGTCTTTGTCCACCTTGACCAAGGCTGCCACGTCGCCGGATGAAAACCGGTTCCCGTCCAAGTGATGCGAACCCAGTGCTTTACATGGGTTCTGTAATCATCGCCGGTCATCGTATACTCCGGCCGGTGTTCTTTTACAAAATATGCCCCTGTCCTCGTAGCCCTGTCCTTTACCGGAAGCCCACTGATGCAGCGGCAGGAAAACGCCACCTTCCCTTTGCGGAACACATATACCTTCTGTTCGCTAAGCGAAATCTCTGTATAATTCTTTTGATCCCAGTCTTTTGAGGGGGCTTTGCTATTCCGCTGATACGCTGTATTCAAATAAAGCGGCTCTCTCTTAATCGTCACAGCCTTTTTATTTTCTTCGCTCGGATTCTCCATGTAGGCTTCCGTAGAACTCCTTTTAATGTTCTTTGTCAGCGCTTTCTTTACCTGTTTGAGCGTCCGGTCGTAATCGGTCTGCCAGCCATAGTCTCCCCCGACAATTTTCACCTTTTTCCCCGTGTGGGACTGAATCGTACGAGTCTTTCCTACGGTCTGGTATTTGCGGCAAAACCGCTTGACCCATGCGGCAATCCCTTCATTATCATACGTAACCTTGCCTTTTTTGTAAATGATCCACCCGGCAATCTGCTCCGGCGTGATCTCCTCTGTCATGCCATCTCCCATATTCCAACGGATATAGCGCAGCATTGCATTATTGCAAAGAAAAATCTCATTTTGCAGTTCTTCATCCTCGGAAGTAACGCCCGGAGCCTCATAAACACCCTTGTAGAGTTCATCGTCACGAATATCAATTTCCGACCTTCCCGTCTCCAACGCAGTCTTTACAGCCTCAAAAAAGGCTTCCTGATTCAACTGGTTTCCATCCACCTCTTTTCCACAGATGTACTGGCATTTTTCTGCATTATAGACCACATAAGCGGACATTGGTTTTACGATCGGATGCTCTTCACTCCCTTGTACCAATTCCGACCCGGCGATCAGCCTTCTCAGAGCTTCCTCATCATATGAAACCGCCAGTTTGACCGTATAATCCTGCCCCCCGACCGAAGGAAGCCCGGAGTTGTCATGTTGGTCTGTATACGTCTTTTCCCATTCATCGCCGGCATGAACCGTATAATTGATATCCGCGCCGGATATGGTCAGGCTGACGTCCTCCCTGCCTGTAACCGTCAGCGTGTAGTTCCGGCACTTCTCTAGCAAATACCGCTTTGACTCCTCCATCGTCTGACCGGACACTTCCAGTCCGTTCACCGTCGTCCCCGGATACCACCGGTCGCTATAATAGATCAGGCAAAATAAAATAATCCCATTGATACCGACTAGAATAATCCCTAGTGCGATACCTATTTTTTTCTTCTTACTCATATTTATTTATTATGTCCTCGTTTCTATTGCAATAAATAACCTGATAAAGCATCAAATTTTCTTTGTAGCACGCTTTGGATATAAACTCTGTTTAAACCGGAATGTATATCCACTATACACCGCAAACATCTGTGCATCTGTCTGCAGGCAAAAATCCCCTCCCCGCGTACGAGGTGTTGTATCAAAATGATACCATGCCCCCTGCACATAAGTCAAATTCCAAAAATGACGTCCGTAATTGGTCGGATCACGCTTGATCATTACATTCGGAATGCCCGCCCGTGTCAATAAAAGCCGGCACATCGCATAATATGTGTAGCAGTCCCCCGACTGGTAGCGCAGCCCGCGGAGTGCGGCTGTCCGCCAATGTGCATGGGATGAATTTTGCACATACGAACTACGTCCTTTCACATAACGGTAAATGGCTCTTGCCTTTTTCGTATCCGACCAGCCTTTTCTCGTAATCGAGCGCAGCACCTGATCCGCCGCAGACTCCGGAGAACCCGGTATCAAGATCTGTACTTTTGCCCATGTCGTCGCAGTGTTCCCCGCACGATCCTTCGCATGATAATAGATCCGGTATACCCCTTGTTTTTTCCAGTTGACCTTACTCATATCCACACGGACATTCACTCTGCCATCCCGGTCATCCACCGCAGTTACAAACCGCTTAAAATCATAACTGTCCTTTTTATCCGAATAATAAATCTGATAAGCATCCCCATTTCCTGTCGCACTTTTGTTTTTCAAAAGTCCCGAAAACACCGGCGCTTTTGTATCTTTCGTTCCCCACTGGAATGTATAGCTGTGTTTCACAGGATCAAAAATATAGAGCGCATCTCCGGCATACAACTCGACCTTTGTCAGCTTTCTCTGGGAAGCAGGAGTTTGTACTGCGTCGGCATCTCCTTTGCAGACAGCCGATCTGCCGGGGGCGATGGAGTTTGCTGTCCATGCCCGCGTCCGCAGCGTAGTCGCTGTTTTCGTCGTTGTACCCTCTGCGCCATTCCCTGTAACGGCAACACCGCCGGATTCTGTCTCCGGCACCTTTTCCTCCACCGGCACTTCATAAAAACATATGATTTTCTTGATCGTTCCTTTTTTCGCCCGGTTCGATACCGTTACGGTATTTCCGCGTTCTTTTATCGATATTTCGCTAAACGTCACCGGAAGGGTAGCCGGCTTTCTGCCATTCTTTACGACCCGGACGGAAAATGTCTTCGCCGCATAACCCTTTTTCCTGACAGAAATCGTTACCTTTCCCGCTTTCTTTCCTGTCACGACACCTTGCGGATCCACACAGGCAACCGTTGAATTGCTGCTCGCATAGCTGACCCCTGATGTCTTTGCCTTTACCCTGAGCCGGCTTCCAACACTTACCCGTCGGGCAGAAATGCCGGCACTCACAGATGTCTCAGCCTTGATGTTGTCTGATTGCATAAAAAGACCTGCCATCAATACAACGCTCAAAACCATGCCTGATATCACAAGTTTCTTTCCTGTATTGACTTTCATTCTTTTTCTCCAAATCCTAGTTTGTTATTTTGCTATGATATAGCGGATGTTTGTTACAACCTCATCCGTTACCTCGATCTGCAGTTTGCATTTTCCCTTCTTATAAGTATAGACTCCAAAGTTATCTTTTGCACTGCCATATTTTTTCTCCACGCTGCTAAATGGGCTTCCGATATGAATCCCCTCTTTTGTGGACACATCCGAAGTCAGAAAGGTAATGCCATTTACATATTCCGCACCGTTATCGGAGTGAGAGTACGTATATAAAATAAAATCTTTATATTTATATGTCCGGTCTTTCCCCTTATAGGCACAGCTTTTCTTTACCTTTTTGCTTTTTGGCTTTCCCGCTTTTTCGATCAGCTTTTTGGCAGGCCCTCCCATATAGGCAGCCGCTTTTTTGTAAGTAAATTCATACCCTGTAGATTTTGCCTTTACCCCTGCCGGCATACAGCCTGCTGCCAATGCCGCCATCATAACAAATACCAAGATCCTTTTGCATACTCCTGTTTTTTTCATTGTCTTTCATCTCCTATATTTTTGTAATTGATCAATAACTTTTTATTTCTCCGTACTGTTCCAGTTCCTTCTGCTGTTCCTCTTTCATATTATCATAAAATTGTAACTTTTTCTCATAAATTTTATCATAGGCCTCTTCACCTCTATGATCGGCAATATGATATGTCTGCTGAAGTTTTGCCCCGAGATATTCTGACAGTTTATCCGCCCCGCTCAAGTTCATATGAAGCCCGCCATCATACGTATCTGTTTCGTAATCTAACTCCGTCTCCTCCAATAATTCGTAAAAGTTAATATAGGGAAGCTCGTATTTTTCGGCATAATCCACGATCTGTTGGTTGTCGGAATCATACCAGACAGGCGCCAGACTCGGAGCCTTCATCAAGATCAGTTGGATTCCGTTCTCCTCGCAGAGCAGACGCATCCGATCCAAATACTCCATCGGCAGGCTGCCAAAAGGCTTTCCTTCCCCGTCATCTGCCGGAAGCAGGGGTTCTGTCTCGTCCTCCTCCACAGCGCCCTCTACATCAGCCCACGGATCTTCGATCTCTTCTTCCTCTTCTTCTTCAGAATCCGCCTCTAACCACGAGGCGTCTGCCACATCCGATTCGCTCACGGGCAAAACATCAATCCTCATATAATATCCGTTATGGGAAACCTTCCGCCGATTCCAATAATACGTAAGATCATCACCGGTCAGCTCTGTGATCCGGCTGTGATACCGCAGCAGGGGAAACACATAATCCAAAAGCTTTTCGCCTTTGCATGCCGACGCCTGTATGGCATTTAATTTTGTAGGCGACCACTTCATCCCATCTAAGGTCATCCGGTTATACTCCTCACGCTGAGGTTCCGCATAAGTCAATGCCTGCACGTTGTAGATCACCACTTTTGGTATTTCCGTCCGCAGCGTATCTTCCAGTACATAATACGACTGCCACGCCAGTTGTTGAGCATTCCCACGGATATAACTGGTGATTCCATAATTCGACCACAGATACATGGGGTCGATATTTTCATATACCTCACAATCCCCAATGAAGATCACATCATGCTCCGTCGTTTCATCATAATACTCCGCTGTAAAATTCCCTTCCGGCATATCCGAGGCATACTTTGGCTGCACAAGCCTTTGCAGCACCGCAAATAAAAGAACAACAATACCAACAGAAATCAGTATCCTCTTCAATCCTTTCATCTCCTGTCGTTTCTAAAACTGATTATAAATGAACTGCTGAACATCATACCCCTGTCCATAACTGCCAAACAGGAGTACCGCAAAGAACAGTGCCACAAACACCATATACCGCACCGCATATGGTTTGCGCGAGATTTTTTCCCGGACACTGCCCGTTCGTCCTGACATGCTTACCCCAAACAATACCAAAGTCCCGACCGCAAGAATGATATAATCACTCACCGTAAGCCCAAGCCCCAAAAGCTCACTTCCTGTAACCGGGTGTTTTCCATACTGTGTAAATATATGAATAAACTGGCGCATAGTTCCCCTGACACTTCCATACACATCAAACAACCGCAGACAACTCATCAGCCAAAACGTACGCAACACCTGAAATCCACGGTATACGGTTGTCTTTCCCAGTTTGGGAAACGATTTATGAAATCTCTGGTACAGAGGCTCGCATTCTTCGGAAATCAAAATGATAACACCATTTGCAAGTCCCCATATCACAAAGCGCCACTCTGCTCCATGCCAGATCCCGGTCGCAAGCCACACAAGCACCGTGGCAAAATATACAGCGATCCGGCGCGCAACCGGCATACCGAAATGCTTTTTACAAAATGTCGTCAGCGATTTTACCGGACGGCTGATGCTGCACGGATAAAAGGCATAATCCCGAAACCATGTTCCCATAGAAATATGCCATCTCCGCCAGTACTCCGCAATGTTTTTGGAGAAAAACGGCCGGATAAAATTTTCCTCTACCCGTATCCCCAATACCTGTGCGATCCCGATCGTGATATCAATTCCACCGGTAAAGTCCGCATACAACTGCAGGGCATAAAAAAGCATCCCCACCACCACAAACCCACCGGTATAATATCCGGGATTTTCGGCAAGGGCGGCAACCGCAACAAATACCCGGTCTGCCAGAACCAGTTTCTTAAAATATCCCCACAGGATACGCTCCAGTCCCAGACAAATGGAATGTCTGTCAAAAGAATGCTCCTTGTACAGCGTCCGGGACAGATCCTTGTAGCGGCTGATCGGCCCCTGTATCAGTTGTGGGAAAAAGGACACAAATAACAGAAAACGAAAATAATTTTTTTGTATCTCACATTTTTCCCAATAAACATCCAGTAGATATCCGATCGCCTGAAACGTATAAAAAGAAATCCCCAGAGGAACGATCATATCCACAAAAGAGAACGGAGTCTTTCCTGCCCTCTCAACAAAAAAATTTATATTTCCAATCGCAAAATTTGTATATTTCACGACTGCCAGTATCCCAAGATTAAAAAACAGGCAAACTAGCATAATTGCCTTTTTTCTGCCCTCGATTTCTTTGCGGTATTTCTTTTTTTCTTCCCGCGTCGGTTTGGTAATCTCGCCCGACTTAATCTGCGCCCGGTAGCTCTCCAGTTTCTCCGCGTAAACTTGCAGCCACCTCGCCGCTCCGTACACCGTCAGCGACGTAAGGATGAGAAACACCGGATAACGTACATCCGCATACGCATAAAAACAAAAATTCGCAACTAAAAGCAAAATCCACTGTCCCTTTTTGGGGATCAGATAATACAACGAAAAAACAACCAGTAAAAATAGTATAAATCCATATGAAACAAACACAGTTGTACTCCTATTCTATTACTCATCCATCAGCCGGATGATCATATTAGTAAGTCTTTCAACCGAATTAAAATTTTCTGCCACAAAATCTCTGGCTGTGATCTCAACATCAAATTCCTCTCCAAGTTCTGCCACCAGTGTTACGAGATCGAAGGAATCCAGAATCTTATCATCCACCAGTTTTTCTTCGTTTTCAAAGTCGCCATCCTCATGCAGTTCCTGTAGGATTTCCAAAATACTTTCTCTTATTTCTTCCTTTTCCATTCTCTTTCTCCTTTTTTGCTTTTTCGTTCCAAAGCCTGCTGCAAATACATTTTTTCCATTTTCATACGATCCATTTTCCCGTTCGGAGTCAAGGGGAGTTTTTCAACTTGCATGATCGCATTGGGGAGCATGTATCTGGGCAGCCGCTCCTTTAGCTCTCTTGTCAGATCCTTTTTTTCAATTTCTCCTACATAAAAAAGAACAATTTTTTCTTTTTCCTTCACATAAATACAACAGCACACCTGTACTCCGCTGACTCCATTTACATCTGCCTCGATCTCGCCTAATTCAATCCGGTGTCCCATATGCTTGATCTGATGGTCATGTCTCGACACAAAGACAAGATCATTCTGCGGATTTCGGTACGCCATATCGCCTGTTCGGTAAATCCGGTCAAAATAATACGGATTCTGCGGATTCTGTACGAAAACTTCCTCTGTCTTTTCCTGCGCATGGTAATAGCCTAACGTCACTCCGCTTCCCCGGATGCAGATTTCCCCGACTGTTCCCTCCGGAACTTCCTGCCCTTCTTCATCCAACAGCAGAATCTGCGTATTTGCAAATGGCTTCCCAATCGGGATCGCTTCCCCCTCTTCAAACAAACAGTCTGCATAATAATATGTACTGACGCCGGTCGCCTCCGTCGGGCCATACAAATTGTAAAATCTGACTTCCGGCAAGGCATGCTTCCATATATTAAATTGTTTTACCGGAAATACTTCACCGCCAAACGTAACCACTTTTAAATACTCGGGTTTTATCGTGTCAAACGCGCCAAATGCAGAAATCATCGTCAGCGCCGACACCACCCAGCAGATCGTATTGATCTTATTCCGGTTCAAATACTCGATCAACTGAATCGGAAACATAAATAATTCTTTTGGCACAAGATAGGTCGTCGCCCCGCACTTGAGCGTGGCATATATTTCCTTCATGCTGGCGTCCCAATATAGCGGCGTCTGGTTTGCAAAAACATTTGTCTCATCAAAACCAATGACCTCTGACAGCTGCTCCGTATAGTCTATGATCCCCCTGTGACAGCAGGCAACTCCCTTCGGCACTCCTGTCGAGCCGGAAGTATAAAACACGCACACTGGATCGACATCTAGTGTCTTCTCACGAACCCGGGTCAAAAGTTCCTCATCTGCCTCTGTCTGTATACAGCATTCATACGACACGATCGTACCGGAAAAATCAAACGCCTCTGCCCGTTCCCTCGTTTCATCATCACATATCATATATTCCGCCTCAGAATTTTCAAGCATAAGCTCGATTCTTCTGCGGGGCATCTCATCGTCCATCGGTATATAGAAACAACCGCTATATACCACACCAAAAAAAGCGGTCAGAAAATCAGGAGATTTCTTCATGTATACAATGACTGGATTCCGAAACATGTTTTTCTTTGCGAAATATGTACCGATCCGCTTTGCCCTCGACTGAACTTCCTGAAAGGAGAGAGCAATTTTCTCATCCGCAAATGCGGTCTTTTCCGGAAACCGCTCTGCTGTACGTTCCAAGTATTCAAGTATGTTTGTCTGCATCGTCATAAGTTCTTCCCTTTTTTGTGAGAATTTATTTAGACTACACGAGATATTTTACTACAATTCGGGGTCTTATGCAACAAATTTTCGTGTTTTGGGGGGCAATTTACTTTATTTGGGATGATTTTGCTTTGAAGAGCAAGTGATGGAAGAAGCAGTGTGTAATAAAATACCCCGCAGCAGAGCAACGGGGTATGCCCTAAGAACTTTCGTTCTTTTGTTTCATTTTTAGTAAGTTCGCCCCAGAGGGCAATGCGCCTTCCGTTGTACTAAAACCGTTTTAATAAAACCGCCCTATCTTCCTCCGATAATTCCAAGACATCCATCGCTTGCTCCAACGTCCATTGAGTTGATTTCACAAGTTTTTTTATCACATCAAACATCATATCAAGTCTTCTTTTTTCCGCAAATTCTTCTACTGCTTTACACATAGTCGCCCGACCTCCTTCTGTTTCCTTATAATACCGCAGCTGTTTCGCCAAAATAGGATAAATCGCATCCGATGCTTTCTTACAGTCAAAATCATGCACTAGTTTTCCAATCGGATTCTCTTCATTCTTGTAACTTCCATTCACATATATGATATGCGAGCCATCCCCAAACGGTATGCCCGTCTCTTTTATCATTCGGTCGATATGATACAATGGCAGTCCACCTGCCGAGTGTTTGTCCGGTTTTAGCATAAAATAATAAAAAACTACAATAAAACAAGAAATTATTCATAACATCTGTCTGCTTTCGTATAAAATTCAACGAATCATAAATCATACCGGCTGCAATTTCTTTTCTAGCTCAAGCACTTGTTCAAGCGTAAGTCCGGAATACGCTGCAATCTTTTCCAACGGCAAATCTCCATCCTCTATCATTCTCATTGCTGAATCCATTTTCTCCCGCTCAACTCCCTGTTCCATACCTTGCTCATACTTTTCCTGATAATGCATTTGCAACGTCATATAGTCCAACCTCCACTTCTCATTTCTCCGAACGGACTGTACTGCCTCCTCCAACTCTCTGG
>JAMPFC010000067.1 GCA_023664685.1 Roseburia sp.
TCATTCGGGCTGTCCTCCATCAGCGGCACATGCTTATGGGCGGCCGCATGATATACGATATCTGGCTTATATTTTTCAAAGATCTGATCCACCCGGTTCGTATTTCTGACCGAGCCAATCAGCACCTCCAGATGCATATACGGATAATTCGCCCGCAATTCCTGCTGGATATCATAGGCATTATTTTCATAAATATCAAATATGATAAGCATCTTGGGCCGGTTAGCAGCGATCTGGCGGCACAGCTCGCTTCCGATGGAACCGCCCCCGCCTGTGACAAGGACAACCTTGTTCTTCACATAATCCGCAATGGACTCGAGATTTGTCTCCACCGGCTCTCTCCCCAAAAGGTCTTCGATCTGTACCGGGCGCAGTTTTTCCACTGCCGCCTCTCCGTTTACAAACTGATAGACGCCGGGAAGGATCTTTAAGTCAGCCCCCGTCTGCTGACAGATCTCCAAAATTTCCTTCACATCTTTTTTCGGCGCACTCGGCATCGCAACGATAATTTCATTGATCGCATAATACCTCGCCGCATCCAAGATCCGGTCTCTTCCGCCGATCACCTTAACTCCGTTGATAAATGTATTTTGTTTGGATTTATTGTCGTCAATGATACAGCAGATATTACTGTCCAGTTTTTTGCTCATCTTCAACTCATTGATCACCATATTTCCGGACTCGCCGCCACCGATGACCATCGTATTGCGCATCCCGACGCCATGTACATTTTCGCTGTATAAGAGCCGGACGATCCGGTAGGAAAAACGGACGACTAACGTCATAATAAATAAAAGTAGCAGATAAATTACGAAATAAGAACGCGGAAGCCTGCGGTATGTTCCGAAAACAGTCAGAAAATGAACGACCGCCGACAACCCACAGGCGATGGCGATATTTAACACCTCACCCAAACTCGCATAGCGCCACAGGCTGTTATACAGCCGGAACAAGGTAAATATAATAAGCGTAATAATTGTATTTATGATAATAAGCTCCTGAAGTGTCGTCACATATCCTTTCGGATAATCCTCTGTGATCCCGCTCCGGATGAATCTGCCCCAGTTCAATTCATAGCGGATAAATAGTGCGGCAAAGGAACACAGGTTAATGCACACCGCATCCCATATAACAAGTAAAACCCGGTAGATTGTCGACATCTTTCCGCTTTCTACATATTTCTTAAACCAATGCATGTTTTTCCCTCCATATTGTTACGGTGATAATATTATACAAAAAAATGTTGAAAAAATCAATCTTTTAGAGTATACTACCCTCAGTTGGCAAAAATTTTGACATGATGATACGCACACATAAAAACACAGCCAGATGAAAGGAGACGCAAGACATGGATACGAGTTTGAAAAATATCGTAAACCGGATCACGTTCTGCTATATTATTTTTCTTTCTTTATACAGCATATCGACCCGTTTTGTCCCTACCGCTATCCTGTGCGAAGGCCCGGCAGCAGATATCCTGTATAAAACGGTGATCATCGGCGGCGGAGTCCTCTCACTCCTGTACCTCTGGCTTTTAAAAAATGTGATAAAACCCGGCGCACACCTCTTTTTACTTGCCGGTTTTACCGTAATACTCGCTATTTCGACACTGTTAAATTACAAATATGAGTTAGCCGGAAATATACTTGGCATGGCTACCTTTGTCTCACAGCTTATCATTTTTTACTTTCTCCCCCTTCTTATGCCGAAGGCGCAGCTCGTAAAATGTATCAAATACACCGCTTTGTTCACCTCTTTTTTTTGGACGATCGGGTGTATTTCTTCCCTGTACCAGTATATAAAAAATATCCACTATACCACGATCAGTCCTGAGAATCTCCGGATCCGGCAGGGAATCGTGGACGGGCGTTTGTTTGGCTTATTTTCCGACCCAAATTTTGCTGCTTTTACTTCCCTTATCATCATCATTCTCCTGATCTATACGATCACCCACACAAAAATAAAAGCGTTAAAACGATATGGTATGTTCAGTATTTTTATCAACGTGTGCTATTTGATCATGTCAAATTCAAGGACGATCTATATTACCGCACTTGGCGTTTTATTCGTTTCAGTAATCCTTATTACATATAACACCCTGAAAACAGATCGGGCATTTAATACGAAAACCTTTCTTCTCGTATCCGGAAAGCGGCTCTTTTTTGCAGTTTTTGGCGTGATCGCCATATATTCCATCATCTTTTTCCCGATGCGCCAGATCGGACAGCTGATGGAGCCGGAACGGAGTGTAAATGACATGGTGCGCGACGACGTGACGACAGACAATATCACAAATAACCGTTCCACCATATGGAAAAATTACTTTTCTCTTTATAAAGAGAAGCCTGTTTTCGGTTTTTCGATCCGGAGTGCTCTTCCTTATGTGACGGACAACTACCCGGACAGCTATCTGGCAAAGACCCAGTATGTAACCCACAACAGTTACATCTCCCTTTTGATCGAAACCGGTTTTATGGGCTTTGGCGTCATGGGGGCCTTCTTCCTCCTGACCTTTCTCCAATCCCTGAAAAGGATTCGGCAAAAAGAAAAGATCAGTAGCAGCTACCTTTTATTTGTTGCCTTGATCGTAGCAGTTCTGATCTTTCTGATGTGTTTTCATGATGTGTTCTTTACGGTAAATATTGAGACGATGCTTTTGTACATCGGCGTTGGCTTTCTCTGCAAAGCCAATTCGGCGATGCCAGTCAGGACGTCTCCTGAGAAGTCATCTCCCCGATCAGGGCTTTCCACTGATTGAGGATTTTTTCCTTTTTAAATTCATCCAGATTCCACGAAGACTGTTCCGACATCCGGACTCTTTTTTCAGAATTGATAAGCAGCTCATAAATCTTTTCTGCCATACCCTCGGTATCATAGGGCGGAACTAGTACGCCGTCTCTTCCATCTTCAATGATCTCCGCCGGCCCCGACACGATATCAAAACTGACTAGCGGCAGATGGTTTGCCTTTGCCTCTAACAGTGTGAGCGGAAGTCCCTCCCGGTACGAAGTCAGCACATACATACAATGCCCCTGATAGCACGTCTCCATGCCATTGGCAAGTCCCATGAGTTTTACGTTTTTCTCCAATCCTTCTTCATGGATACGCTGTCTGATCTCCTCAAACAATTCTCCCTCACCATATACTTCCCATACAAATTCCGTCGTTTTCTCCTTCAACTGTACTGCTGTATCAACAAGCAAATCCATCCCTTTTTCTTTTGAAAACCGTCCCGCAGTAAGCAGTCTCCGGCTATCCGCATCATAGGCGCCCGCATGAGAAAAGATCGCGTCGTCGATCCAGTTATAGATCGTCATGACCCTCCCCGGCTCATAATGAAATTTCTCATAATATGCCTTCTCGCTCTGCTTTGTGAGGACAACAGTCCGATCCGAATACCGCACCCCCATCCGCCGCATAAAACGCACCACATGATCGTCCCACTGGTTCATAAGCGCCCCGTGGTCGCAGAACACTTTCGGTATATCCAGTCTCTTTCCCAATATTCCTCCCATAAATCCCGCATATACGCCCACATAAAACAAAAAACCGATCTCATTCTCCATACAGTACTTGCGAAAATCCTTCCCGGCCTTCATGATCACCTCCCGGATCCTCGCCTTATACGGAAGTATATTATGATAATGGATTCCTTCCGCCAGTTCATACGCGCACTTTCCCTTTTCATGGATCAGGCTTATGACATAAATCTCATATTCCCTTTCCCCAGAGGGTTCCTCTGCCAACGCATTCACGATATTGCAAAGCACCTGTTGGGCGCCGCCCCGTATACTCATATCAAAATCCACAAAACCTATTTTTATCATTGCACTGCTCACTTTCCTCATTATTTTACTTTCATCGCCGATAATAGAAATACAACAAAAATACAAATTTTCTTTGCATCAAATACAGCAATAACCGGTCTTTTTTCCCAAAATAATTACGTTTTAAATACAACTCCTGTATGCTCTTTTTCTCACACCATGATCTCATCATCCGCCGGCATGTCTTCCCATCCAGACCGGACTTCCCTGCCAGCGCATAAAATTTATTTTTTACCGCTGTCAAATAATAATGATATAAAAATACCGGCTCCTTTTCTGTTTCATATTTTTTATAAAAAGAAGATACCTCATCATAAAGGCGTTCCTCGATCTCCATCGCATTTTCCCGGAACCGGAACGACAACGAATTTTCATTTATATTATGATAAAAATACAGCACCTCATCTAACACGCTGATCTTCTCAGCGCTCGCCAATGCCTCCAGATTAAAAAGCAGATCTTCGCCTTTGTCCAAATCTTCCGGAAATCCAGCTTTCAAAACACTCCGGCGGTACAGCTTATTCCACGGGACATGGATAAAAAAACGAGAAAAAAGCTCCGAAAATTCTCTCATAAATTCGTCTCTGTCCTGAAAACTCCGCTCTTCATATACAATTTCTTTCTGCTCTTTTTCATTAAAATAACCGCCGATAACAAGATCACTTTCATCGCTTTGTATCCTCTCAGCAAGCAGCCGGCAGGCATCCGGATAAAGCAGGTCGTCGCTGTCTGCAAACTGGATATACTCGCCCTCTGCCTTTGACAGACCAAAATTTCTCGCTGCGGAAACTCCTTCATTTTCCTTTGTATACACATGGATAAACGGATATTTTTTCTCATATTCCAGACAGATTTCAAGGCTTCCATCCGTCGAGCAGTCATCCACGATGATCACCTCAAGCTTTTCATAGCTCTGTGACACAACGCTTTCCAGACATTCCTTAAGTCTGCCTTTTGAATTGTAAACGGGTATGATGATCGAAATCATTTCTTCTTTCATGAAAATCTGTCTCCCTGTTTTCACTTCTCCTGACGTTTGATAGGATAGTATTTGCCACGGTATTTTTTATAGCTGTTATGGACATCCACGCACACGCCATCATGCGAGGGAACTCTTGCCTCCTCTGGCGGCAGCTCCATATAAGCCCCAAACGCCATCTTAAGATAGGTGTCATAGCCGACCGGAACCGGCATCTGGTATCCCTCAAATTCTTTGTACGCCGCAGACGCAAAAATCTCCTTTGGGTACTCATTTACCATGTAATTATAGCGGACACAAAGCTCTGTGATATGGTCGCATTCGCGGATCGGATATTTTGACATATGCTTTTCACAAAGACAAGCCATTCGATAGCGCATCCTCCATCCCGGGGCGAGGGCAAGCATACATTTCCCGACCAGATACAAAAACTTCCCTTTGCTCGTCGGCGCCTCCTGATTGATATAAATCTGATAGGCAAGCCCCCACAAAAGCTGCATTTTCCGCTTGAACCGTGAAGAAGGACAGCCATCTAGCGGCAGGACTTCGAGCCTCACGCCATGCGCCATATCAAGATCCATCTGACGTTCTTTGATAAATGTCGTGTCTTCATCGGTAATCGCTGTGAGTTGGGAACGCAAAAACGCTTCCCGGCTTGTCCGGCTCAGACGGTATTTGTTCTCATCCATCTCTTCTTTCCACAACCGGCACATCTTCTCATAATCTTCTCTTGGCATAAAGACATCAATGTCATCATCCCACGGAACAAAGCCTTTGTGCCGGAGCGCCCCGATACAACAGCCTCCGCAAAGATAAAACAATAGTCCGTGCCGGTCACAAAACTCTTTGAATACAAGTGTGATCTCGAGACATTTTTCCTGAAGTTCTTTCAGTCCGTTCAAATCCTTCTGCTCTCGTTTTTGGTTCATTCTCTCCTCATTTCCGCTGCATCGCTTCTGCAAAACATTGATACACATGGTTTGGTCAGATCCAGACATACGCAGTCATGATGCGCCTTCTGCTTCTCCTTTGGGGGCAGTTTCATATAATCCCCGAATGCCTCCCGCAGATACCCATCATACCCGGCAGGAATCGGCATCTTCTTTCCCTCAAAATCCACAAAAACAGCCTTTTCAAACCATTCTTTTTGATACTTCTTTTTCATATAATAAGGCCCTGAGCAAAGCTCGGTAATATAGTGGCAATTACGGATCGGATACTTTGTCATCTTTTTCTTGGCAAGCTTCCAGATACGGTAACGGATCTTTTTTCCGCGGAATATCCCAAGCAATATCCGGCTTCCTGCCGCCATCAGCCCTCCGTGCTTTTCCGGCACGGTCTGCGCCCGAAACAACGAATAGATCAGCGCCCAGATGCACTGCCATTTCCTCTGCCATTTCCCATCGGGATAACCGTCTAACGGAATAACGTCCAATGCCACCCCGTGGGGGATCGGAAGTCCCTCCTGATAGGGCTTGACCTGTGTCGTCATACTGTCCCGGAGCGTAGCAAAATTATTCCGGTCGATATAGTCCTTTGTCGTGTCTGACAAAAGATAACGCTCTCCCTTTTCATACGTATTCCAGAGCATGACAAATTTCTCATAATCTTCTCTTGGCATAAAAAAATCCAAGTCATCATCCCACGGAATAAACCCGCCATGCCGAATCGCCCCGATACAGCCGCCTCCGCAAAAATAGCAGAGAAGTCCATATTCCTCGCAAAACTCCACAAATACCTCTGCCATTTCGAGGCTTATTTTCTGAAGTCCCTTTAACTCCTCCGCGGTATATTCCCTTGTCTTTCCCTGTTCACTCATTTTTTGCACCAATATGTTTTCCCCTCCAAAATGGCATTTTTACCAGTCCCACAAAAGTCCCTGCCCCATAACTGATATGCAGCAGAAAAAATAAAACCGGCAACAGCAGATGCCCGGGATATTTTTTCCCGCCCCGCACTGCCATGACCGCCATCAAAACTGCCAGTATCCAGTAAGCCCCCCACATAAAAAATGCCCAAAACGGATGGGCGCATACTGCAAGCACTGTCGTAACTATAATTCCACACAAAAAAGCAAATGGCACAAAATGGTACAGCGAAAGACACCCCGGACATACTCCGGAGGTCAAACCGATCCAGTATCCATTCGAAAATTTTTGGCGGCACATTTTCCCAAGCCCCGGGCGTATCATCTGATATGAGATAATGCCCGGCACCAGACAGAGCCGAAACCCATTTTGTCTCAGCCGGAAATGAAACTCGTTATCTTCTGTCCGTCCCAGATCCTCCCTGAATTTCCCCGCTTTTTCAAACACTTCACGCCGGTATGCACCGTGGAAAAAGGATTTGACATACGCCTTTTTTTCCTCATTTTGTCCGGACGCCGCATTTCCGCGCCGGAATGATGCCGCACTACTCCCGAACATCGAACTCTCGGCAGTAAGAAGCACCTGCTGCCATTCAGAATCCGACTCCACGATATTGGGACGGATACCACCTGTCACAAATTCTCCCTCCGCAAGCGCTTTCACATTCCGTTCCACAAAATCCGCCGGAATGCTGCTGTGTGCATCAATGCGGATCAGCACCTCTGTCGTAAATGCATCAATCGCCTGATTCCATCCGCAGCTCTGGAGCCTCCCCGGATTATCCACGATCTGAACCGCCAGAAATCCACCGGCATGCTGCTCCGAAAATTCCTGCATGACCTGCTTCGTCTGGTCTTCTGACCTGCTGTCCACAAGCACGATCTCCATCTGATCATGCGGATATGTCTGCTTTATGACATCCTCCAATATTCCCGGAAGATTTTTTTCTTCGTTATATGCCACGATCCCTATGGAAATATTCAAAATACGGTTCTCCTGTCTTCACATAAATGACTCACCCTCGGCGAGATTGTTTCACCTAATATTATTCCGACTTAGTTTTCTTCATTATACTATATATTTCTATTTGTAATTATACCACACTGCAATATGATTTGCTATTAAATTTTCTTTATAGTTGCAAAAGAGGTGTGTTTGCAGTTATAATGATAGAAAATCATGACAAGGCGGGATGGCTATGCTCACAAGAGAACAAAATATATTTTTGGCAAAAAAAGTTTTCGTAGAATTGGTTTATAATACAGCATATATCGAGGGTTGTAATGTTACTTTCCCACAGACCCAGACGATCATTGATGGTGCGGTGGTAAATGGCGTAACAGTAGATGACATCCAGACGGTACTTAATCTGCGTGATGCATGGAAATTTTGTATCGAAAGTATTGATGCTCCGCTTGACTTTGAGTATGTCTGTAAGATCAATGAATATGTTTCCAGAAACGAAAGTTTACAGTGGGGAACTTTGCGGACGGGGAAAGTAGGTGTGGGTGAGTTCATTCCGCCGATACCAGTAAGGGAAGAAGTGGTTAAGGAAATTGATCGAATCGCTGCAATCGATGATCCTGTGGAACGGGCAGTCAGTTATTTTGCCTACGCCTGCAAACAGCAGCTTTTCTGGGATGGAAATAAAAGAACATCGACGATCGTTGCAAGTAAGATTTTGATCGGGACAGGGAATGGTGTACTAACGATCGGAAAGGACAATGCCGAGGAATTTAATACAACTTTGAACAACTGGTACTTGAGCGACGATCCGGAACCATTAAAGGCGTGTTTGAGAAAATGTATAAAAACGTTGGAAATAGAGGAAAGGAGATCATGACATATGGCATCATGGGTCACACATTTGATGATTGCGGATAAAGTTATGGCGGAAATGCCGGAGTTAGACAGACATGGGTTTTGTGTGGGGAATATTGCACCGGATTGTAATGTGGAAAATGAGGATTGGACAGTTTTTACACCTCCCCGCGAGGTGACGCATTGGATGAGCGGGGAACGCAAGAAGGCTTCGGATTGTGATTCGTTCTGCGAGAAGTACATACATGCTTGCGGTGACAAGATCAGGTCAAGGGAACAGTACGGTTTTTTGCTTGGATATTATGCCCATCTGATCACGGATGCGGCGTTTCAAAAATTTATCCGGGATGAGGACAGAGTCCGGGCTGCATGGAAAAGGATCAAAGCAGATGATTGTCTGCGGCAGCAGGCAAAGGGCTATCCGGAGGATTGGGATTCCGTGAAGAAACTTCTTTCCGTAGACCGGAGAATGGCGGAAATATATACAATAGAAGCAGAATATTTAAAACATAATCCAGATTCCGGATATTTGACAGAGATCATGCCACTAAAAGAATTTCCGGATTATATCGATTATCTGCCGACGGGCTGTATTGCGAGGAAAGTGGGTGTGATGGGACATATGCCGGAGGCAGGTGGAGCGGAGGTCAGTTTTATTGCTATTTCCCGCGAGGAATATTGGCTGTTTGTTGAAGATACGGTGAAGCTTGTGCTTGATAAATTTGAGGAAATGGAATTGTCCGTTGCTCATTGACAAATCAGAAAGAAAGAGTATAATTAGTGTTATATAACAAGAGTTATAAAAAGAAAGGGAGAACAAATGCCGCCAAGAGCGAAAATCACAAAAGAGATGGTGATAAATGCAGCTTTTGATGTCGCAAGAGATGAAGGAGCGGAACATATAAATGCACGAACGGTCTCCAAAAAACTCGGTTGTTCCACACAACCGGTCATGTACCATTTTGCGACGATTGAAGAATTGAAAAGGGCTGTCTACGAAAAAGCCGGTGATCATCATACGGAATATCTGTTGAATATTCCGGAAACACGGGAAGATGTCCTGCTTGGAATTGGGATAAATTATATCCGTTTTGCAGTGGAAGAACCGAATTTGTTTCGGTTTCTTTTTCAATCGGGTTTTGCTGTTGAGAACAGTTTCCTAGAGATCATCGATTCAGAGGGTATCAAACCTGTTATTTCTGTCATGCAGGAAGCTATGAATATGAGCGTGGAGCAGACCAAAGAAGTTTTTGTGACACTTGCGCTGTTTGTTCATGGCTATGCCAGTATCATCGCGAACAATTCATTAGAATACGATGAAAAACTCATAACAACACATTTGGAGCGGGTATATGCAGGTGCGGTACTCGTACAGGAGGAAACGAAATGAAAAAATTATACGAAAAAAACGAACTGACCTTTGCGATCGTCTGGATCGTGATCTATTGTTTTCTGCAATCTTTGGCAAATTCGCTAAACGAAGAAATTGGGATTGAATTTTCTGCAAGTGCCATTTTGTGTATCATACAGACGGTGGTTCTTTTTGTTTTTATTCAGAAGAACGGTCTGATGAAACGGTACGGACTTTGTAAACCTGACGTATCCGCCAGCCGCTTTCTTTATTATATCCCCTTGATCATTTTAGCAACAGCAGGGTTTTGGAACGGTGCCGCTGTCAATTATCCACTGATGGGCAGCGTCTGCCGTGTTGTCGGTATGCTCTGTGTCGGGTTTTTAGAGGAAATAATCTTTCGGGGATTTCTTTTTAAGGCGATGGAGAAAAACAATGTAAAAGCTGCGGTCATTGTTTCAAGTGTGACCTTTGGTATTGGGCATTTGGTAAATTTGTTCAATGGCAGCGGTATGGCTCTGGTAGACAATTTGTGCCAGATCATTTTTGCGGTTGCAGTAGGTTTTCTGCTTGTGACGATATTTTACCGCGGAGGAAGCCTGATTCCCTGTATCCTTACCCATTCTGCCATCAACTCACTCAATACGTTTGCAAATGAAGCAGGAGTTACACAAGGAAAGCAAATCATTTGTTCGCTGATCATGATTGTGATCACGGTCGCTTACACGCTGATCCTTATGAAGACGCTGCCGCAGAAGAAAGAGTTACGTTCTGACAGCGAATGATATCCGAAATTCCAGTTGCATGTATCCCCATGATAATTTATATATTAGGTGAAACTTTCCCCGTCCGCATAACTGCAAACACACCTTTTTTGCAACTAAAATGACACAACATCATTTCTAAAGATGAAAAGACATCCCATAGCTGGGATGCCTTTCTAACAATGCCTTACTCCGACAGTAACACATACTGCTTACAATCTCTTGCGGTTTATAAGGACTTATCTTGGTACGATTATGATACATCAAGTATTTAAAAATGTCAAGTGTTTTTGTAACATAACTTACACAACTTTGTCTAAAATAGTTTTTTCATATCCACCGTACCGCCAATCAGGACGTCTCCCAAGCACATGTGTGTGAAATTGACGGATTTATTCGGTGGCATTTCTATTATATGAGCTATCATTATAATTTATGTATCAAGGGGAAGCAAAACGGTTTTCCTTCTATCGTTTTTTCTAAAAGCATTTTTACATTTCCATTGTCATCGTATTTCTTTTGCCATTTTCGATAGCAGGAATTTGAAACAAAGTCAGCCATTTGTAATAAAAGAAATTTCTTTGAATCATAATAATGAACAAGAATATCCTCATTGCAGAAATGATCTGTTAAATTCAGTTCTGTGTTTAAGTATTCCTGCAGTGTGTACTTTGATTCTGTAGCAACATTTCTTTCGTCTATGATAAAACTCAGTCTGTCTAGCCCCGAAAACATTTTGCTTTGTGGAAATACATTTTGCAAGTATAATTTTATCAAGTAATTAAATGCTCTTGAAGAATTTGACCTGAATTTTGCAGTCGCTTTTTTATTATTGAGAAGGATAATTCCAAGTTCAAATTTATCACCGCATTTTTCGTCTAATTTCTGATAAATATAATGTTTATCTGCTTCGCTCATAGACGATCCTTTTATTTCTTTGTTTTTAGTCAATTCCGCTATTAAATCGCTTTTTTTCTTTGCCACCTGTAAACGATATTTTTTAAAACATTTTTTCACATAATCTATATTACAATCTTCTATAAATAAAGTGTGATAACAAAATAATTTGTTTTTCCAGATTTATGTTTTGCAATTATCCCAGACTCATCTACAAAAACACTAATGTTCTTCATTTCTAACTCTCCCTGATTGTGAAATCATTACCGATCCAGTACTCTTTCGACAATTATACTTCAAAAACAGGTATTAAACAAGTCCTAATTTAGCAGGAACTCAAAAACTACTTGCCCTCCTGCCCATAAAAGCTTATACTGTTGTTAGGATTAACAACATAGTTCAGATCAACATCATTGGGCTAGAAACGAGGGTAGTTATGGGGACATATTTGAATGAGATCGCCATCGTCATTCCGGCACTGAATCCGGATGAGCGGATGGTCGCTCTTGTCAAAAGTTTAAAGGAACATGGATTTGAAAATATCATTATCGTAGATGATGGCAGCGAGATCAAAAACCGGGGGTATTTTAAAACCTGTAAAGAAGAATATAACTGCCGGATCATACGCCATGTCATAAATTTCGGCAAAGGGATGGCGCTGAAATCCGCATTTAATCACATCCTCGATAACCGTCCGGATATTATGGGGACTGTGACCGTGGACTGTGACGGACAGCATGTGACAGAAGATATCGTCACCTGTGCAAAACTTGTCCATGAACATCCTGACCACCTGATCCTCGGCTGCCGACAGTTTGATGACAAAGCCATTCCCCTGCGCAGCCGCTTTGGCAATAAATTTACCAAGCACTTTATCCGTCTTTTGTGCGGAATCAATGTCTCCGACACCCAGACGGGCCTGCGCGGCATGTCCCGGGGGCTGATCAGTGAGTATTTTGCGCAGACAAAAGGCGAGCGCTTCGAGTATGAAATGAACATGCTCATCTGCGCCCGCGAAAACCAGATACCGATCACGGAGTTTCCGATCCGGACGATCTATCTGGAAAACAACGAAAGTTCCCATTTTAATCCATTTGTGGACTCCATACGGATTTATAAAGTATTTGTCAAGTTTATGCTCAGCTCCTTTTCCAGTTTCATCATTGACATTGCATTATTTTATATACTTGGCGCCATCCTGCGCCCGATCATCGGGGATAAAGTTCAGGTGTCGTTCTGGTACTTTGATGTCTCGCTGCTTATCCTGCTGCGGAATGTCCTCTCAAGGCTCGGCTCTTCCCTGTACAACTTTACAATGAATAAAAGACAGGTATTCCGCAATGAATCAAAAGATATCTGGATTCTCATAAAATATTACATTTTGTGTATCTGTCAGCTCACGCTGTCCACGCTTTTGGTCGCAAATGCACTGACTTTTATCCCATCTTCCACCATACGCAAGTGCATTATTGATACGATCCTGTTTATGGTCAGTTTCCAGATCCAGCGAGAATGGGTTTTTTCTAAGAAAACGAAAAAAGTGTCATAACCCTCTTTTTTACCATATATTTTTCGTTCTTATTTTGGTACCAACAGGCGGCAAAGTTCACTTTCTGCCCTTCTTTGGGAGAAAGTTCGTATACACAAAGATTTTTTCTGTTGTGTTGGATTCCTGCGACTTCATAATCGTTCTCACCGATCCGTACATGCTTGCCGACAACATCGGTACTTCCAAACAATTTTCTGGCGGCATCGGCACTCAACAGACAGTGTCCCTCCTCTCCCGGCCAGAGAACATTTGCCCTGGAAAACAGTGCCGCCGTATTCCCGGCGGCTCCGTATACATCCATACTTTCCTTTCGGGAAAACTCCGGATTTTCCACGATCACATTCCGATTCTTTTTCCAAAACATACAGCACAAATCTTCAGCCTGCGCATCCATAACTGCCTTCTTTGCAGTTTCATCATACACAAATGGCGTCTCCAATCTCCACCAGAGGCGGTTATCTTCCTCCCCTCCCCACAGAAACCGGAACAGAAAGAAAACCATCCCCGCCGCCAGCAAAATAAGCAGACTTATGAACAGAATCATAACCCGCCTTTGTTTCCTCTCATTCATCGTTCTCATCTTCTCCCTCCAACATGCGAACCTTGTCACCCGGCTGTACTTCCCTGTCACATAACACGACGATCTGCTCCTTCTCTCCCACCGGTACATTTTCCAGTGCCGCATATTGTTCGTTCTTTTCCCCGACTACTACATTTCTCTTACTCACACTGTATTCCTTTCCAAGAAAAGTCTCCTTTTCCTCCAGTATCAGTACATAATACTCATTCCCTCCTGCATACAGGGCGGACAATGGAACAAGACAGTCTTTCGTTCCGGAGTCTGCTTTTACTTTCATCGTCCCGCTCTCGCCCAGACTTAGTTTCTCATCTTTTACAAGAACGGTCGCCTCAAAATTTCCGTTGCTCTTTTGCCGGATCCGGTCAATAACAGCATCTGAAATATTGATCTTACCCATCTGAAATTCAAGTGACACCGTATCACCGGCACTCACATACTCCCTCTCTTCTCTGCTAAGCTCTGTCTGGAAATACCATCCGCCTTTTTTGACTGCCAGAGTCAGCGCTGCCCCTTCTACCGTCTCATCCCCTTCCTGTACGTGAATTTTCTGAACCACACCTTTCCTCTCACTCCGGATCAGGCCGTCATCTCCGGCATACTGCTCCAGTTTCTCCAGTTGTTCTTCCTTTTCACGAATCAGATTCTTCTGCTCGTAAATCCCCCCTGTCCCATCCTCTTTGGCATTCTCGAGATCCTCGATTTCCCTCGCCGCCTTCTCCTTTGCTTCTTTTTTGGATTTTGGAACCTTATTTCTGGCACTATCAAGCAGGGATTTCTTTTCACGGACTGCTTTTTCCAAAACCTCCCTGCCCTCTTTCCACTCTTTTAATACCTGTTCTTCAAACGTCCCGGAAAAAATGGCGAACGCATCCACATCCTCCTTCGGAGCTTTCTCCTTTCCTGCTGCCGCCTCCAGTGTCCGGTACTCGGTACTCCGATTCTTTTCTCCTTGAAGATATGTTTCAAAGCCGGGATACGAGGCAAGTTCCTGACAGGCATTTTTATACGCTTTTTTTGCCTTCTCTACCGCCTGTTTTTGCTCAGCGACCGTATTTTTCACATCCTGTCCGGCCCTTTTTTTCGCAGTCTGTATTTGCCTCTCCTGTCTTTCCTGTGCCTTTTCCAGATCCGCTAATTTTTGTCGTTCGACCGTAAGCTCATCCGAAAGATGTCTTCGATCTTCCTGCAATTTATCCAGATCAAGCCGGAATAACGCAGACCCCTTTTTTACCACTTCGCCCTCTGCTGTACATACCTCCTGTATCCGCATCCCCTCTTCGATCACGACTGCTTTTTCCGATACCGCTTTCAGCACCCCCTCTTTTTCGATCTCATGTCCAAGCGTCCCGGCTTTTGCATTTCCGACACTGACCCGGGGCATCTGCCATGCATATACCCCCCGGGACACGATCGTACACAGAAGCATAAATAACATAAATCCCGCCAATAAACGAAGCACTTTTCTTTTCAAATGATTTCACCCTTTCATTCCTGTTGAAATAATTCCCTGTTCCATATAGTCCTGTCCGAGCAGAAATACCAGAACCGCCGGAATCAATA